>CAZAXS010000035.1:0-5805 GCA_964489205.1 uncultured Gammaproteobacteria bacterium | reverse complement strand
AGGTAAATTATATTCAACTACCGATCAGGGTGGAAGTTCGTATAGTTATCGCATTATAAAAAAATAATATTAAATTTAATTAATAAAGCGATGCCTTGTATATTTATAAGTTGTATTTAACTAGCTATTTTTTGTACGGCGAGGTTTTGACTTTTTAGTATTCATTTTCTAAATAAAAAACCTCCGGTTGGGAGGTTTAAATTTTGCGTCGGACGCTTAGTAGGTAACTGATAATACTACTAATTCCAAACACAATTGATATTAGGAATAAATAATTGCTAATTAAACCGAAATCTTTGCTAAGCGGTGTTAGTATTAAAAATGTACCAGCCGTAAGCTCAAATACATTTTTAATTTTTCCAGCAAGATTCGCTTGTGACGCAACGATAAACGGCAATTTTTCAGCCAGAAGTTTTATTGTGGCTATAAAAACAATAAATAACTCTTGCCCGACGATAAGCCAAAATGTAATCGAGGGAAGGTAGACGTAACCTAATAATAAAAGCACTGAGGCTAATAATATTTTGTCTGCTAGCGGATCTAACCATTTACCTAAATCACTAATTTCATTTAGGGCTCTAGCGACCGGGCCATCAAGAAGGTCTAAAAAACTGGCAAAAACAAAAACAATAATTGAGATTGTTAGAGTTAAATCAAAAGACGAAAAAGGGTAAGCGATTAGTTGCAGTACAAAAATAATTATCGCTAGTAATAACCTGGCAGATGTAATTAGATTAGCTACCGTGCCGGTGATATTACTAAAAATAATCGGCGACAATAGTTTTTCAATAAACGTCAGTTGATTGGGGTATCTTTTTTTGACGTTTTCAGCGTAACTTTTGATTCGACTTTCAAGCCACTCGTCCTTGTATTTATTTATTTTAATAGCCGTTAATAACAGGCGATTACTAAATAGTAAGGTTTGGTTCATTTTCTGTTTCCTTTTTAAGTTGCTATATATTTTTAGCAATATGACACAATAAAACATAATAAGTCAAGCTTTTAAGAAATAATACTATTTTGAAATAATAAAAAACCCTAGAATTTTTCTAGGGTTAATTTTTGGTTAAATAATCATGCCAACGGTTACAATCGAAACCATGGCAACTAATTTGATTAAAATGTTCAAAGAAGGGCCGGCGGTATCCTTGAATGGATCACCGACCATATCACCGATAACGGCTGCTTTATGAGCATCGGAGCCTTTGCCTCCGAAATAGCCGGATTCGATGAATTTTTTGGCGTTGTCCCAAGAACCACCAGCGTTTGCCATAAAAACGGCAACAACTAAACCGGTGGTAAAACAACCAGCAAGCAATCCCATAATACCAGCCACTCCAAGAAGTAGACCGGTAATTATTGGAGTTATTATACCCAGTCCAGCTGGTAATATCATGGCTTTTTGTGCGCCACGAGTGGTAATCCTGATGCAACTTTCGTAATCAGGACTTTGCTTACCTTGAAGTATTAAACCGCTTTTAAACTGTCTTCTTACTTCATCAACCAGCGTTTCAGCGACATTGCCAACGGCACTCATACACAGCCCGCTAAAAACCATAACAATCATCGAGCCAATAAACAATCCAATTAAGACGTTTATGTTCATAAGATTGACGTTGTAATAACTTACAATGTCAGCAATATTAGCTTCAATAATTTTAACTGTTTCGCCGGAGAGATTTATGGTGTTTTGACCACTGCGGATTATTGCGATTTTCAGTTCTTCGATATACGAAGCTAGTAACGCCATGGCAGTTAGCGCAGCTGAGCCAATAGCAAAGCCTTTGCCAATGGCTGCGGTTGTGTTGCCAACAGCATCGAGTACATCAGTTCTCTCCCGAACAATCGGATCAAGACCTGACATCTCAGCGTTTCCGCCGGCGTTGTCGGCAATTGGACCATAGGCGTCGGTCGCCAGGGTTAGTCCAAGAGTAGATAACATACCCACGGCAGCAATGCTAATGCCGTATAAACCTTCAGCCATTTGGCTTTGGTAGGTTAGCCAGTACGATAGACCCATGCCAGCGCCAATGGTCAAAACAACGATTAGAGTTGAATTCATCCCAACCGATAAGCCACTAATAACAACGGTGGCCGGAGACGTAGAGGCGCTTCTGGCTACATGTTTTGTTGGTCTGAAGCTGTGTGAGGTAAAATAATTGGTTGCTTCACCGATGATAATGCCAACAAATATGCCAGTTGTTACACTCCATGAAATATTTGCCCAATTGCTTATTCCCATTAGATAGGTAATAAGAAAAGTTGAAACAATAACGATTAAAGAACTGGACAAAATACTATTATTCATAGTTCTTACCAATTTTTTCATATCGTTGCCGTCCAAAATTTTTGTCATGTAAATGCCGATTATTGAGGCAAAGACGCCAATTGAAGCAATAACCATTGGTAAGATGGCATAAAGCATTTGGTTACCAGTGCTTATGAAAGCGGCAACACCTAAAACACCTGAAGCGATAATTGAACCAACATAAGATTCAAATAGGTCGGCGCCCATACCTGCTACATCGCCAGCGTTATCGCCAACGTTATCAGCCATGGTAGCTGGATTATGTTTATCGTCTTCAGGAATTCCTGCTTCTACTTTTCCAACTAAGTCAGCGCCAACGTCAGCGGCTTTGGTAAAAATTCCACCACCTAGTCTTGCAAAAATTGCCTGCGTTGAGGCTCCTATGCCAAAGGTTAGCATGGTGGTGGTTACATGAATTAGTTTTGAACCAGCTTCTTCATCCATAAACTGGTTTAAAAGAAAAAACCAGCTAGCAATATCAAGTAGAGCAAAACCAGTAACTACAAGACCCATAATTGCTCCACCTCGGAAGGCGATTTGAAAGCCAGCGCCAATTGATTTTCTGCAGGCTTGAGCCACCTTTGGTGCCGCTAAAGTAGCAGCTTTCATACCAAGATAACCGCAGAGTCCAGAAAAAAATCCGCCAGTTATAAAAGCAATCCAGGTTAACTTGTTTTGGGTATTAAATACATACCCAGAAATGGCAAAAAACGAAGATAAAAATATAAATACTAGTGCAACAATTTTATACTGTTGTTTTAAGTAAGTGACGGCTCCCTTACTTATTATTTTGCCGATTCTTTCCATCTCAGCGTTGCCTTTTTCCTCTTTTTTTATTTGTACAAAGAAAAATAAAGCAAACACCAAGGAGGTAATAGCAGCAGTCGGAACTATCCAGAAATACGATAACATTTTATTCCTCTAGTTGTTTGTGAATGTTCAATTTAACTGTTTAACAGCCACCTCTAATTACCACAAATTCGAGGAATAATCAATGGTTATAAATTTTTCTTTATCTATTATTAATTTTATTGTATATTATGGCCGAAACAATTAAATTTTTATGGATAAAAAAGCTTTACTTTTAATATTAGATGGTTGGGGAATGGGTGATAATAACAATCACAATGCAATATATTTAGCTCAACCACAATATTGGCAAAATTTATGGAAAAATAATTCGCATACAATTTTAAGTGCTAAAGAAGAGGTGGTGGGTTTGCCGAGTGGTTGTATGTCTGGTTCAGAGGTGGGTCATTTAACAATTGGTGCCGGCAGGATAATTTGGCAAGGCGCAGCCAGAATTGAACAAGCAATTAAGGACGGTTCTTGGTGGTGTAATCAAGCACTTAATTCAACTTTGGAACATCTTAATAAAACCAACGGCCAGCTCCATTTTGTTGGTTTGCTTAGTGACGGTGGTATTCATTCTCATTATTCTCACTTAATAAAATTAATTGAATGGGCAGAAAAAAATAACATAGACAACGTTTGTTTACATTTATTTTTGGATGGGCGTGATATGGCACAAAAAAGTGCTTTAGGTTTATTGAGACGTGAAATATTACCAAGGTTAAATAGTAATATTACTATTTCAACAATTTGCGGTCGAGCAATTGCTATGGATCGTGGTGAAAACTGGGACAGAACCGCAACAACTTATAAATTACTGACCACAAGTGATGAAATCTCAAGTTTGCCAATTGAGAAAATTATCGAAGCTAACTACCAAACCGGGATTACCGATGAATTTATTCAACCAACCAGATTAAACGATCGTATAATTAGTCCTGGTGATGGCGTTATTTTTTTTAATTTTAGAGCCGATAGAATGAGGCAGTTGCTGGATTTATTTTTAGGTAAAGCGCCGGGAGTGGAGCAAGACAACGTTAAGTCATTAACAGGTCTGTCTTTGGTAACAATGACAGAATATGACCCGCAATACAGCGATGTTAAAGTCATGTTTCCTCCGGAGTATCCAAAAAACACTCTTGGCGAATGGATGAGTAAAAAAAATAAAAAACAATTTCGTTTAGCTGAAACAGAAAAATACGCTCATGTTACTTATTTTTTAAATGGCGGTCGAGAAGATGAATTTGATGGTGAAACACGCTTAGTTATTCCTTCCTTAGGTTTAACAAATTACGCTTCTCATCCAGAAATGAGTTTACCCGAAGTTAGTAAAACATTGTTAAGAGTGCTTGAGATGGATCTTTATGATTTAGTTGTTTGTAATATTGCCAACGGCGATATGGTTGGTCATAGTGGGGATTTAGAGGCAGGTATTTTGGCTGTTAAAGCGGTTGATAAAGCATTAGCAGAAATTATTCCAACAGCAATAAAAAATAATTACGTAGTTTTAATTACAGCCGATCATGGAAATATCGAAAAAATGAAAGAAAAAGACGAACCACATACAGCTCACACATTTAATGATGTTCCGCTGGTTATTGTTGGTGAAGATGTTAACTTGCCTGAAAGAGGGTGTTTACATCAAATCGCGCCAACAATTTTAAAAATGCTAAACATAGAAGTGCCAGAAGAAATGACTAGTCAACCATTATTTTAAAAATAAAAAACCTCCGAAGCGGAGGTTTTTTAGAAAAATAAGTTTAGTTTATTTAGAAATTCCAAGAAAACAAATTCTTAAAGAAATTAACAACGGAAGTAGAAACTGTTTTTATTACTGAAGTAACATTTGAAATAATTCCTTCGGATTGACCGTGATCGCTGGATTGACCGTGATCGCTGGATTGACTACCACCAACACGACCTTCATACCAATCTTGGTAGGCCTGAACTTTGGCGGCGCTAGTCATTTCTTTCTTGAATGATTCGTACTCAGCTAATTCTTCTTGTGATAAGGTTTTTTTGAAATCAGCATCTTCTTTATTCATTTGAGCTACTTTTTCTTTTTGTTGAGTTGCAATTAAAGCCAAACGATTTTTTTCTTCTTGAAGTCTTCTTTCAGCTTCTTCTTTTTCGGCTGTTAATCGATTTAATTCAGCTTGGCGTTTAACTTGACTAATTCGGGCCTGTTCAATTGAAGCAATGTGAGATTGTTTGGTAACGGTTTTTTGTGAAGCACGACTAATAGCATTCTGGATTTCATCGAGTTTTATGTTTTTGTCGTAGTTAGTGAGGGCGGTGTTCATTCTGCTTTCATCGCCACCGTTGGCAACAATAATTTTGAATATCTCGCTAGCTTTATTTTTAGGGAAAGACTGATTTAATTGTTTGACCAATGTTTCTTGATCAACTGTAATTTGTCCAACTCTAATAGGAACGATAGTAGTGCTAATTTTTGGTGGCACGTAATTTTTTTCCGCTTCATTTTTAAACGGACTATCGTTTGTTTGGGTTGGTGAACTGGCGGCGTAGACAATTACACCACAAAGAGCACCACAAACCACAAGGGCAATAATTAAGGATAATTTTTTCATATTTAAATAATTAGCATTTAAAGATTTAACTAAAAAGTTTAATTTAAAAAATAT
>CAZAXS010000034.1:0-6072 GCA_964489205.1 uncultured Gammaproteobacteria bacterium | reverse complement strand
TAAAATATAACAAATTAAAAGTTAAAGTAATTTTATATTAAACATTATTAACAACAAATCATGGTTAGATAGATTTGTAATTATAATTCTAATTTTATAGTAATTTAGTGTGCCAATTTGGTACAAACAAAATATTTATATGTTAAACAAAAATACGCCGAATCGTCGGCCACAAACACGCCGTCCTGCGGTTACAGTTCGCCCTCAAAAAAGTTTGGTGGGTCAAGTTAAGAACAGTGATTTTAATAAGTTAAAAATTATTCCATTAGGTGGTAATGAAGAAGTGGGTAGGAATATGACCGTTTTTGAATATAACAACGACATTGTTATATTAGACATGGGTTTGCAGTTTCCCGAAGAAGATATGCCGGGAATTGATTATATTGTTCCTAATGTTAGTTATCTAAAAGGAAAGGAAAAAAATATTAAAGCGGTTATTTTTTCACACGGACATTTAGACCATATTGGTGCCGCTCCAATTCTTTTGGAGCAATTAAATAATCCGGTCATTGTTGGTATGAAACTAACCTTAGCGATGGTTAAAAATCGTCAAGAAGACTATAGAAAAGGTACCTCAAAAAATCTAAAAACCATAACAGTTAACAAGTTATCCGACAGATTTTCATTTGGTAGTTTTAAAATTGGTTTTTTTCAAATTGAACATTCGATTATGGACGCTGTTGGTGTGATTATTAATACGCCTGTAGCCACAGTTATTCATCCAGGCGATTGGACAATGGAACGTGGTCCCGACGGCAAGCCTTTAATTGATTATTCTCATTTAAGTAAATTACCAGCGCCTAAAGTTTTGATGTTGGAAAGTTTAGGAGCGATTAGTAGTAAAGTAAGTATCACTTCGCAAGAGATGAAACAAAACCTATTTAATATTTTAAGAGAAGCATCGGGACGAGTTGTGGTTGGAACCTTTTCTTCACAAATAGAAAGAATTGGTTGGATTATCGCTATTGCTGAAAGATTGAACAAGCGCGTAGCATTAGATGGTTATAGCATGAGAACAAACATTGAGATTGCCAAAAAATTGGGTTACATAAAATGTAAAAAAGAAACTTTGATTCGTATTGATGAAATTGATGATTACGATGACAACAAAGTGGTAGTTATTTGTACTGGCGCACAAGGTGAAGAAAACGCTGTCTTGATGCGCATTATTACCGGCGGTCACAAAGTGGTTAAATTAAAAAAATCAGACACAGTTATTTTGTCTTCATCGATTATTCCAGGTAACGAAAGAACAATTCAAAGATTAAAAGACAGTTTGTATCGTCAGTGTGACAACGTTATTCATGGCAACATCATGGATGTTCACGTCTCTGGTCATGGTAACCAAGAGGATATAAAAACTATTTTAGAAATTGTTAAACCGGAATACTACATGCCGGTTTACGCTAATCACTACATGTTAAAAGAAGCAGAAAAAGCAGCTAGAAAAAATGGTTTTGATCCAAAGAAAATTTTTGTTGCTGATAATGGACAGGTTGTAGAGTTTTCAAAATTGGGCGGACGTCTAACCGACAAAAAAGTTACCACCGACTATGTTTTTGTTGATGGCTTGGGTGTCGGCGATGTTTCCCATGTTGTTTTGCGTGACCGTCAGATGATGGCTCAAGATGGAATGATTGTTGTAATCGCCACCATTGACGGAAAAACTGGACAACTTCTTCAAAGCCCAGATTTGATATCCAGAGGTTTTATCTATATGAAGGAAAATAAAAAACTGGTTGAAGAAACAAGAGATAAAGTTAAACAGTTATTAAAGGATTACAATCCAAGATCGCAAGCCGATGAGTCGTTTATAAAAAATAGAATTCGTAATGAGTTGGGATCGTTCTTGTTTCAAAAAACAGAACGTCGGCCGATGGTTTTGCCGGTTTTGATTGAGGTTTAGAGTCAAAACAGTCTACTATTGACAAAAATTAATAACAGTAGTATATTACTTTATTAACATACCTTAAACAAAAAGGAGGAACCAATGACTCGTGGTCCTACTACTACGATCGCCAAAAATATTTATTAAGAAGCGATCAGTCTGGTTGCCCCTAACTTTCATTAAGTTGGGGGCTTTTTTAAAACAAAAAACACCAATTATTAGTTGGTGATTCTTTTGGTGGTGCCGCGAAAGAGAATCGAACTCTTATGGGTTGCCCCGCCGGATTTTAAGTCCGGTGCGTCTACCAATTCCGCCATCGCGGCACGCTACTAGATTAGACTATGCTCCACCAAGTTAGACTTGGTGGAGCGGGTGACCGGATTCGAACCGGCGACCTTTTCCTTGGCAAGGAAACGTTCTAGCCAACTGAACTACACCCGCCTACGTCTCGTCATACGAGACCATGGCTTATTTATAAAGAGGTAAAGCTCTATAAATAGCAAAGATAATAAATATTTTGCTCTGCGATTATAACAAAACTAATAAAAATGTAAAGAGACTTGTTTTGAGTTAAATAATTGACAATACCGCGTTATTTTAGTAGATTTTTATATTCATAAATAAGGAAAGGTAGAAAATGAGCACTTTAATATTTAATAACCCGGAACATATTTTAATGGTTGGAAGAATGCCAACTAGTTTAACCCAAATAACATTCGAGGTGTTCACTTTGTTTTACGATCAATTAGAGTTTTTTGATTATTTTTCAGCTCTAGAATATGTTGACAAAAACTTGGAACAATATCTGAATAGTCGTTTTGATTTTATTGCTATTTACGATCCAGTTAATTTTTGCGTTGTTGGTTTTTTAGTTAGCAAGAAGCTTGATACTTGGTTAGACAAAATTTGTGCTAACAAAAACACGTTAGTCAGTTTAACCAAGTTTCGTTTTGAGCAAGTTTTTTTATCTCACAATTTTTGTGAAGATATTTTTCTGCAAATGGTTCCGGTTTGTTGATTTAATCCCTTTTAGATAGTAATTAATAGTATTTCTAAGAGGGATTTTAATTATTCGTAAACCAACTGGCTAAATCATAAGCGTCGGTGGTGTGCTTACCAAAACCGCTTCCTAAAACAACAACAATAACGCTTCTTTTTTCCCCGTCAGCTTTTATTATCTGGCAACGACCGGCTTCAGTGGTGTAGCCAGTTTTTGCGGCAATAATTTTTAAGTCACTATCAAATAAAGTGGTTGAATTTTTTAAAATCAAATTTCTGTTTTGATTGGTGTTGATGGTTAGCTCTTTTGTTCCAGTTGCTTCAACGATGTCGGGATAAGTAAAGGCCGCTCTTGCTAGAGTTGCAACTTCTATAGCTGTTGACTTGTTGTTTTTATCAAGACCACTAGGATCAGAAAAGGAGGTGTTCTTTAAATCTAACTCTTTTGCCCAAGAGTTCATTCTTTTAACAAAATCATTTTTATTTAAACCACTTATACGCGCCAGCGCTTTGGCAGCGTCGTTGGCAGACTTGGTAAGGGTTGCAAACCACAAACTTTTAACGTCAACCTCCTCATTATCTTTTAAACCAATGGTTACAGGAATATCCTTGTCTTCTTTGGTGATGTTTGTTTTTGTTTGCCAAGCAACCGGTCTTTCTAAATAAATCATGGCTGTCATTAGTTTAGTAAGGCTAGCGATTGAGCGTACTTGATTGCCGTTTTTTGTTAATAAAACTTTACCACTGCCAGCGTCGATAACAGCAAAACTTTTAGCAGAGACGTGTTTGGTTATATCGTTAATGTTGGTTGCTGTTTGTTCCAAGACAATTAGATCGCCAGAGTCGATTATTTCGGCCATCGCCTGCTTATCGACGATTTTGGTTGGTAGTTGTTGCCATTGGTTTTGGTTGTAACCACGCCAATAAACATTTTTTGGTAAATTAGAAAAAGATTGCCAATTAATTTTTATTAGCAAAGGTGTTTTGGGTTTATTGTTAAAACTAACTGAATACAAGGCGCTTTTTATTTTTTGATTATTAATTGTTTTTTCATTAGCCTCGCTTTTATTAACTGTAAAAATTGTGGCACCAGCAAAAGCATTTGGTTTAACGGCAATTGATAAAAGTTTATCGTTAGAAACAATAGTGTATCCCTTAACAACCGTCTTGTTGTCTAAAGAAATTTTTTGCTCTGATGAAGCGTTGGTAATGTTATAAGAGAATAACAAAGTAATAAGTATTGCAAAGGTGGTAATTATTTTATTCATATATTTCAATTAGTTTTTGTTTACTAGTTTGCCCCTTTTTTATACTAACTAACGATGGAGCGATTTTTAAATATTGAGCTATAAGCTTAATCACCGCGTTGTTAGCTTGGTTATTTATAGCTGGTGCCGTGGTTTTAATTTTAAAACTCCCGTCAAGCAATTTTTCAACCAGATTGATCTTTGCTTTGGGCGTGACACAAACCTTTATTAACATAAAATTCAGACCTCTAAAAAGATGCCTTTGCCTTGTCGAATAATTATGGGCGTTTCTTGGCTTAAATCAACAATGGTTGAGGCGGTGTCGGACAAAATACCAGCGTCAATAATACAATCAACTTTTTTCCCCCAGTCGTTTTCAATAACATCTGGATTTTGATTTGGCATTTCGCCGTGTTTATTAACACTAGTTGTTACAATTGGTTGATTGTATTCTTTTAATAGTTGCTGACAAAAATAGTTGTCGGGTATACGAATACCAACCGTTTTTGTTTTAGGATGCTGTACTAATTTTGGCACTAATTTTGTGGCCGGTAAAATAAAAGTAAATGGACCGGGTAAATATTTTTTTAATAATCGATAAGAGCTGTTCGAGACAAAGGCCAACTGACTGATGTTTTTTAAATCCGGACAAATAATGGAAAAGGGCGTGCTTTTTGTTCGACCCTTAATTGATTGTATTTTCTTTACCGCTTGAGCGTTGCTAGCATCGCAACCCAAACCATAAATTGTGTCAGTGGGATAAATAATCACCCCGCCTTTTTCAAGAATAGAAATGGTTTGTTTTATAATGGAGTCGTTATTGGTTTTTGGATTTAGTTTTAAACGCATAGTTTAAATTTTTTCAAGTAGTATTAAGTCAGCTTGTTGTTTTTTTGTGTCATAAACAGCTAAGGTGGCTCTATTAAATAACCCCGCCAAAGTTCCTGGGTTAATAATACGAACGGTTTTACTATCTGTTTTAATCACCTTTTCCCAGGGTTTATGAGTATGTCCGTATATTATCAAATTATATTTGTCTGATAAAGCTAGTTTTTCTGTTATTTCTGGTTTATGAGTAAAAGCGATGCTTTGTTTGTTAATGATTACTTCGCCAACGTTAGTATAAAAGAAAAAGTTTTTATTACTTTCAGCGATTTGTTTAAATTTTTCCACCTGGTCGTCGCCATTGCCTTCAACTAGGTAAACTTTACCGTTAAATGTTTTTAAGATGTGATCTAAGCTGTCGATAAAGCAAAGATCGCCAGCGTGAATAAGGTGTTTAATTTTATTTTTTTTAAAAAAATTAATCGCACTATCAATATTGGTTAAATTATCGTGACTGTCGCTGATTATGCCAATTTTCATACTTTTATAACCAGTTATTTATTTTATACCAAACAATAGCAACGTATTCTCGGCAAACTGCATACAAGGCTCGATATGGATTAACGCCCGATTGTGAAAGATTGTTTTCGGCCGGAGTCAGCGTAATTTTTCCTTGTGGCCAATATTTTTCCCAAACCATTTTAGTCCTTAAACTATGATAAGGTGAGGTAACAATTAGAGCTGACTGAAAACTTTTCTGATCGATTATTGGCAAGCTATTAACTACGTTTTCTTTGGTGCTATTTGATTCGCTTTCCATAAGAATGGCCGTTGTTGGCACGCCTCGTTCGATTAAATTGTTAGCCATAATTTCAGCCTCAACGTTATTAAATTGAGTTTTTCCGCCACTAACTAAAATGGTGTTGCTGTAATCTGAGCGCCACAGCAGAAGGCCTTTATTCAGTCGTTGTTGTGCGAGCAACGGTAATTTATTGTCTTTGGTGGTTGAGCCACCGTGAACAATTATTACATCGGCCTTAACCGGTGCTTGTTTAATTATTAAAGGTTTTTCTAATAACCTGACAAAAAACCCCGGGACAATAATTGGACTAC
>CAZAXS010000033.1:0-6190 GCA_964489205.1 uncultured Gammaproteobacteria bacterium | reverse complement strand
GAAAGTGGCCAGATGGTCAATTTGGCACACGCCTGTACAACTAATAACCCAGGTATAAATCTGGATACGGTGGTTTTTGATAACAATCAAGTTGTTAATGTTAAAGATTATGATTTGATTGTTATTTCCAACTATCTCGACCCTAAAAAAATAAATAACAAATATTTTTTTGGTCACGATGCCTTGTTAGAAGTGCTGAAACAAGGCTACGAAAAATCAATTGTAATTGCTTTGGTTGAGCTTAAATATGATGTAAAAATGTATTTAAGTTTGAACAATCAGGAGGACAAAGTTATTCTTACAGATTATATAGACGTTGCCTTTTTTGAGTCTAATCAATTAACGGCTAACACCTATTTTGTAAGAGAGCATTTGTTCTTGCCGGCAGTTATGTTTTTTCCCTGTTAGATCTTTTTAGTCCTATTAATCAATAATAGGACTTTTTTATTTGACAAAAGATAGTTTTTTTCATTAACTATGTTTATGAAAGTTTATTTGGATTACGCGTCAGCTACGCCTTATGACTGGCGAGCTTATTTAAAGAGTTTTAAATATAATTTTTTTGTATTTGGTAATCCGTTGTCAAGACATGACTACGGTTATCGTGCTCATGATGCTTTAGAAGTAAGTCGAGGATTGGTGGCAAACATAATTAACGCCAAAAATGAAGAAATATTTTTTTGTGGCTCAGGAACAGAAAGTATTAATTTGGCTATTTTAGGTTCGGTTAGTGCCAATTGGGGTAAAGGTAAACATATTATTACGGTGGCATCGGAACATCATGCTGTTTTGAATACAATGGAGCATTTAGAGACTTTAGGTTTTGAGGTTACTTATTTACCAGTTAATGAAAAAGGGTTGGTAGAAGCTGAGTTAATCGAGAAGCATTTGCGCGAAGACACAATTTTAATTTCAATAATGCTAGCAAATAATGAGACGGGCGCGATACAACCAATAAAAGAAATTGTTAAAAAAGTAAAAGAAATTTCTAGTGATTGCATTGTTCATACAGACGCATGTCAGGCGGGAAATTGGCTTCCAATTGATGTTCAGGATTTGGGCGTAGATTTATTGAGTTTAGATAGTTCAAAAATCTATGGTCCTAAGGGCGTAGGTTGTCTTTTTGTTAGAACTGGTTTGGCGCTTTATCCAATCATTTATGGCGGAACACAAGAAAAAAACCTACGGGCCGGGACTCATAATGTTGCTGGTATCGTCGGTTTCGCCGAAGCCTTCAATATCTCTAGAAAAAGATATAAAAAAGATGTTCTCAAAATAGAGAAGTTAAAAAAATATTTAATTGAAGAGTTAGAGTTATTACCGGGAATTACAATTAATACTAAAGCAGACAAATCCCTAATTCATATTGTTAATTTTTCGCTGGCAAATGTAAAAGCAATTGAGGCGGTTGAAAAGCTTAACAAACAGGGAATATTTATTTCTGCTGGAGCAGCTTGTACAACCGGTTCTTTGAGGCCGTCGCACGTGGTCTTAGCGCAAACCGGTTCGGTTAGCTTAGCTACCAATGCGTTAAGGGTGTCATTTGGCCGGGGGAGTAAAAAAACCGATGTAGATAAGTTAATCAGGGCTTTAAAGCATTTATCGTAAGAGTTTATCCACATCGTCTTTTATAAAACCGCTTATGTTTATCAGCGGTTTTTACTTATTAATTTGACCAATGCCTAATCTTGGCGCAAAATCCATCCACAGGCATAATACTATATGTTGTGGTATAATCTAACAACTATGTACTATATGTAGTGTTTGACCTTATGAATAATTTTATAGGGGCAATTTCTTTTTTAATCAAGTAAAACAAAAATAAACTATGCCGGTTATTACCCAAATTTATAAACGTGACGGTCGTTTGGATGATTTCACTTCCGAAAAAATAAAAATAGCTGTTTCTAAGGCTTTTATTGAGGTTAATGGTAGTGTTAGTGATGAAATTTTATTAACCATTGTTTCTGAGGTAGTGAGTAATTTAGAGGCGATTTTTAGTTCTGAACGCATTCCATCGGTAGAGGACGTGCAAAATATTGTCGAGGACGTGCTTATGAAAAAAGAGTATTTTGCTGTTGCCAAAGCATATATAATCTATCGTCATGAACACAGTAAAATTCGCCAACAAGAAAAAGTTGAAATTCAGGAGAAAATCGCAAGTCAATCTTTGTCAGTAAAAAAACGTGATGGTCGCAGTGAATTATTTAATCGAAAAAAACTAAAAAAATCATTGGAATTTTTCATTAAAGATCTAGATGGAATAATAGATCAAGACAAATTGATTAAAGAAACCGAGAGTAATTTGTATGATGGTATAAGAAGTGAGGAAATTTCCCAGGCATTGATATTTGCCACTCGTTCACAAATTGAAAAAGACCCAGCTTATGCCAAGTTGGCCAGTCGTTTGTTGAACGATACTATTTTTAAAAATGTTGTTGGTTGGGAAAAAGTTAATTATAGTCAATACGAAGAACAATATCGGAAAGCATTTATTGATAATATAAAAGAAATTGTGGAAGCAAATCGTGGGGACGAGCGTTTGCTTGATTTTGATTTGGTCGATTTGTCTCGCTCTTTAAAACCGGAACGTGATGACTTATTTGTTTATTTGGGTTTGCAAGTTTTGGAAGACAGGTATTTTTTACGTGATCCAGAAACAAAACGAATTTGGGAAACGCCACAGGCTTTTTGGATGAGAGTGGCAATGGGTTTATCAATATTAGAGGATAATAAAAATGTTCGCGCTAAAGAGTTTTATGAGATAATATCAACTTTACGTTTTATCCCATCAACTCCTACGCTTTTCCACGCTGGCACAAAACATCCGCAACTTTCTTCTTGTTATTTAACCACCGTTGATGATTCTTTGGATCATATATTTAAATGTATTGGTGATAACGCACAAATGTCTAAGTGGTCGGGCGGTGTTGCTAATGATTGGTCGTATTTACGAGCAACTGGCGCCTTAATTAAAGGCACCGGTGTTGAGAGTCAAGGAATAATCCCTTTTCTTAAAATTGCTAATGATACCACCGTTGCTATTAATCGTTCCGGTCGACGACGGGGTGCAACTTGTGCCTATTTAGAAACGTGGCATTACGATATTGAAGATTTTTTGGAATTAAGAAAAAACACAGGCGACGAGCGCAGACGAACTCATGATATGAATACGGCTAACTGGATTCCTGATCTTTTTATGCAACGAGTTCAAGCAGATGGTTACTGGAGTTTGTTTTCACCAGAAGAGGTGCCAGAGCTTCATGATTTATACGGTAAAAAGTTTGCCGACAAATATGTTTATTATGAAGAAGAAGCTGAGGCCGGAAGAATAGCTTTATACAAAAAGGTAAAAGCTCGTGATTTATGGAAAAAAATGATTGCCATGCTTTTTGAAACCGGGCATCCGTGGATTACTTTTAAAGATGCTTGCAATGTTAGATCACCTCAAGATCATGTTGGAGTCGTTCATAATTCTAATTTGTGTACAGAAATAACCCTAAACACTTCTTTTGAAGAAACGGCCGTTTGTAATTTAGGTTCGGTTAATTTGATTAAACACATGGCCGGTGGCCGATTAGATGAGTCTTTAATCAAAGAAACGGTTTTAGTAGCTATGCGGATGTTAGACAACGTTATTGATATTAATTTTTATCCAACCATTGAAGGAAAAAACTCCAATTTAAAACATCGTCCCGTTGGTTTGGGAATAATGGGCTTTCAAGATGCTTTGTTTATGCAAGACATAAATTTTGACAGCGAGGCAGCGATTGAGTTTGCTGATTACAGCATGGAAGTCATTTCTTATTGGTCCATTATGGGTTCAACTAAGTTGGCAAAAGAAAGAGGTTGTTACCAAACGTTTTCTGGTTCAAAATGGGATCGAGGTTTATTACCTATTGATACTATTGATTTACTGGAAAAAGAAAGGGGTCAGGAAATTCCAGTGGCTAGAAGTAGTCGGTTGGATTGGTCGAGTGTTCGTCAGGCAATAAAAGAAAATGGCATGCGCAATTCAAATTGTATGGCCCTAGCACCGACAGCAACTATTTCTAATATTGCTGGTTGTTTCCCAACGATTGAGCCGATTTATAAAAATATTTATGTTAAGTCCAACATGAGTGGAGAGTTTACGGTTGTTAACCCATACTTAGTTGAAGATTTGAAAAGATTAAACTTATGGACTGAGAACATGATCCAGCAATTAAAGTTAGCCGAGGGGAATATTGCTGAGATGACCTTTTTGCCTTTAAATATTCGTGAAAAATACAAAGAAACATTTGCAATTGATGCTACTTGGTTAATAAAAGCGGCTGCTTATAGGGGTAAGTGGGTAGATCAAAGTCAGTCATTAAATATATTTTTTAACGGGACTTCGGGTAAAAAGTTAATGGAAATCTATGAGTACGCATGGAAGATGGGTGTGAAAACAACTTATTATTTACGAACATTAGGAGCGACAAGTATTGAAAAATCAACCACCACCTTAATCAAATCAAATGTTTCTGGGCAGGCACAACCAGTTGTTGAAGAAAAAAACGAACAACCCGTTGTTAAATTATGCAAGATAAATGATCCGACTTGTGAGTCGTGTCAGTAGAGACGTAATGTATTACGACCCTGCTGACCGTGTATTTTTTATTTTTTTAAATTAACTTATATATGCCAAAAATTTTAAACAATTCTTCAACCGATCCAAACAAAATTTTACCAATGATTTATCCTTGGGCCAGACAGCACTACAAAAACGGCGTGGCTAATAATTGGGTGCCAGAAGAAGTGCCAATGCAACAGGATATTGAAATGTGGAAACGGGCCGGCGGTTTAACTGACGATGAACGGCGAATGATTATGTGGAATCTAGGATTTTTTTCCACGGCAGAAAGTTTAACGGCAAATAACATTGTTTTGGCTATTTATCGTCATGTTACTAATCCGGAGAGCCGACAATATTTGTTGCGCCAAGCTTATGAAGAAGCTGTTCACACCGATACTTTTATTTATTGTTGTGATTCGTTGGGTTTAGATCCGGATGAGATTTATAACATGTACCAAACCATTCCTAGTATTAAAGCTAAAGATGATTTTGTGGTAGAAATGACAAAATCGGTTTCTGACCCGAATTTTAATACCCAGGGTGTGGAAAATATGCAAAAGTTTGTTCATGATTTAGTAGGTTATTATGTAATCATGGAAGGCATATTTTTCTATGCTGGTTTTGCTATGATGCTGTCGATGATGCGTAGTAATAAAATGGTGGGTATTGGTGAACAGTTTCAATTTATTTTACGTGATGAATCAGTTCATCTAGCCTTTGGTTCGGATTTAATTAATACTATTATTGCGGAAAATCCAGAAATTTGGACGTCCGAGTTTAAATCTCTAATTACGGAAAATATAAAAAAGGGTGTTGAGTTAGAATATGCCTATGCAGTTGATGCTTTGCCCCGAGGTATTTTAGGACTGCGCGCTGACGTTATTTACGACTATTTAAAATATATTGCCGATCGTCGATTGGAACGAATTGGCTTGGAAAAAGTTTATGGTAACGACAATCCTTTTCCATGGATGAGTGAGATTATTGATTTGAAAAAAGAAAAAAACTTTTTTGAAACCCGTGTAACCGAATATCAAACCAGCGGCAATTTGAACTGGGAATAAATTGTAATAACAATTATTAATAAAAATCGTTTTTTAAAAACGGTTTTTATTAATTTTGTGGCTAGCAGAAAGGCTTGTATTTGTGTTACAATCACCGTGTTATGTTTAGATGGTCGCGAGTAATCAATTATATATTAGTCCTGGTAATAGGCCTGGTTATAGGTTGGTTTGGTCATCAATGGAAATATCAAAAAGAAGATGTTTCAGAGCAAATGACCGACGTAACTGTTGTTGCTCGTTTTTCTGATAACAACATCTCTGAATTCCAAAAAGTCGGAGTAACAATTGGTTCGAGTATTACTGATGTGTTAAAAATTTTAGAGCAAAAACAACTGTCATATAAATTAGAAGAAAGGGACGGTAGTTTAAGAGTTAGTCAGCTGATGGGTGTTGATGGTCTTTGGGATTGTGAAGTAGATGGACAATTGAATCAAATTGGATTAGACAAATTTAGATTACGGGGTGGAGAAAAAATATTTTTCATCAATAAAACCGCCTCCACAACGCCTCAATAATAAAATATTTAAAA
>CAZAXS010000032.1:5134-6330 GCA_964489205.1 uncultured Gammaproteobacteria bacterium | reverse complement strand
CGGTGGTGTCCGTGTTGCAAAAAGCAACGACAGACGAAAATAAGAAAACAAACAAAAAGACTACGCTTTTCATTGAATACCTCAAAAGTTTGTGAAAAATAATTTTTGTTAGTGGTGCGTCCACAAATCTAGTGACAAAATAATGAGATTGGCGATTATACGAATATAATCAATAACCTCGGAACTATAATCAAATAGGTCAAGGACAGAAATGTTAATTAAAACATACCGTCCCATAAATAACCTAGATTATTGCTCTTTTATTGATCTTGTCACCTAGGTTTGTGGAAACCACTGTTTTTCAAAGTTCTTATGTTAATATTGAATAATAGCACAGATGTCATATTATGTCAATAGTAAATTAACAAAATTACCTAATATTAGGAATATATTAAAATATTTAAAATCGAATTTGTCCAGTAAAAAATAATTAACCTAGTATTAGCCAAATATAATCAGTCTATCCGATATATGTTTTAAACACTGTTTATCCACAGTTTTTATCCACCTAGTAAACTTCCCAATAGCTTATTTCTGTATTAGTTTTAGCAAATAAATCCCAGATATTTTATGATCTATAAGTTGTTTAAAAAAGTTGTATTTTTGACCGTATTTTTATTGTTATTTGTGGTATTAGCTAATAAAGTAAAGGCAGAAGCGGGTGAATGCAAAAACCAACCATGTTTTGTACCTGCGCCAACAATTTTGTCACCCCAAACAAATTCAACTTCAACTGACGAAATTATTATTAGTGGTTTAACTTGGAAAACCACCTATGTTGAAATATATTTTGATGATAAAAAAGTGGAACAGGTTAAGTTGGTTAAACATGAAGATTATTACGCCAGCTTTTCGGCAAAAGTAAATTGGCCAGTTGCTAAAGGTGAACATAAAATTTACGCCTACGCTTTTGATGAAAAAAATGGTTGGGGTGGAGTTAGTCAGGAATCCAATCATACGATTTTTTATTATCAACCACAGCTAAAACAAATTAAAGATGAAGCTAAAAAGCCAAAACCCGTTGAAGTAAAACCAGAAAATACCGAGCAAAAAAATATTGAAGAAGTAAAAGAATTGAAGCCAGTAGATAAAAATAGTAACTATGGCCAGGTGGTTAATGATGAGCAAACTGTAAATGTACCGGCGGTAAAAAAAATTAGCGATAATCAACAAGTTGATAAATTAATTGAAACTCG
>CAZAXS010000032.1:0-5034 GCA_964489205.1 uncultured Gammaproteobacteria bacterium | reverse complement strand
ACGAACAGCAGATTGCTGATGGTGTAACAGAGACTGAGCAAGCGGAAACAAGTAAATATGCTGGCATCGAAGAGTATCAAAAAAGATTAAAAACTAATCGAATTGTTGGTTTTGTAATTTTAGCTGGCATCGCTTTAATTGCTCTGTTTTGGTTGTTGTTAAAAGAGCCGACTTTTGAAGAGGAAATAAATTCATCTTTGTTGGATAAAGAAAAAAATGATTTTGACAGCGATGATAAAATTACCAAGTAAAAGTTGACAGACCAAAAAAATTTGTTATACTTGACAACAAGCTAGTATTTTAAATACTGGCTTTTTTTATTTCACTTATTAAACGGGATTATTATTTATTTTCCTAATAATAAATTCCCAATAATAATATAAGGAAAAAGTATGATGGAAAACATCGAACAGGTTCACGCAGCCATTCAACAGATATGTGATGAAAAAAACATATCGCTTGATGCTGTGGTTGAAACCATAGAGGCGGCTTTAGCTGCTGCCTACAGAAAAGATTTTGGTGAAAAAACCCAAAACATTAAGGTCGAGTTTAGTTTAGAAACCGGCGACATGAAAGTTTTTGATGTTAAAACGGTAGTTGAAGACGTTGACTTGGAAGAGCAAGAAAACCAAATTGCTCTTCAAGAAGAGAAACGTCAACAAGGTTTAGAGATATCGGAAGACGAATTAATTAAACGTTTTAATCCAAGAACAGAAATAATGTTGTCTGAAGCAAAAACAGTCAAAGCAGACGCCGAGTTGGGTGAAGAAATTTGGACAAAGCTAGAAATTCCAAGTGGCTTTGGTCGTATGGCGGCGCAAACTGCTAAACAAGTTATTATTCAGAGATTGCGTGAAGCTGAACGTCAAACCGTCTTTGATGAATTTAAAGATCGCGAAGGAAAAGTTATTGATGCCACCGTTCAAAGAAAAGAAGGTCGCTTGGTGTTTGTTGATATTGGTCGAGCAATGGCAATTATGCCAATAGAAGAACAAATTCCAACTGAATCATATAAAACCGGACAAAGACTTAAGTTTTATGTGGCTTCGGTTAATCTGGGTAATCGTGGGCCAGAGATTATCGTTTCTCGTGCTCATGAACAATTGGTAAAAACTTTATTCATGATTGAGGTGCCGGAAATTGCTAGTGGCGTGGTTGAAATTAAATCAGTCGCTCGTGAAGCTGGTTTGCGTACAAAAATTGCAGTCGCAACGACACAAGAAAATATTGATCCAATCGGTTCTTGTGTTGGTCAACGTGGCGCTAGAGTTCAAACAATAATTAATGAATTAGCAGGCGAAAAAATTGATATTGTTGAGTGGAATGAAGACGCGAGCGTTTTTATTGCTAACGCTTTATCACCAGCAAAAATCACTTCACTTGAATTGCGGGCTGAAGAAAAATTAGCTCAGGTATTTGTAGCTGATGATCAGTTGTCTTTGGCAATTGGTAAGGGCGGTCAAAATGTTAGATTAGCGGCAAAATTAACTGGCTGGCGAATTGACATCGATGGCGCTCAAGAATTTTTAGCTCAAGAACAAGAAGTTGAAACAGAGGTTAAAGTCGAAGAAGAAATGGTGGAGACAACCACGGAAACAAACAATGATTTAAACAGTGATCAAGACGCCAAGACAGACGGCGTTGAGAATAATTAAAATTAAATATTTATGTCACCAATTTTAATGATATTAATCGCAGCTGGTCTTGCGATTGTCTACGGACTTTTATTAGTTAAAAAAGTATTAGCTTTACCAGAAGGCGATAGTAAAATGAAAGAAATTGCTAGCGCTATTCAGACTGGCGCCAAAGCATTTCTTAATCGTCAGTATCGTACCATTGCTTTAATTGCAGTTGTTATCTTTTTAATGTTAGGTGTTACGCCAAAATTAGGTTGGCCAATGGCGGTTGGCTTTTTAGTCGGTGCCTTTTTATCTGGTTTGGCTGGATATATTGGTATGAACGTTTCGGTTCGCGCTAATGTTCGTACGGCTGAGGCAGCTAAAAAAGGTTTAAAAGAAGCTTTGGCAGTAGCAGTTAATGGTGGTGCGGTTACTGGTTTGTTGGTAGTTGGCTTAGCACTTTTGGGAGTTGCTGGTGTATTTGCTTTTAGTGGCAACGTTAATGCCTTAATTGGATTAGGTTTTGGTAGTAGCTTAATTTCTGTTTTTGCTCGTTTGGGTGGTGGTATTTTTACCAAAGCTGCTGACGTTGGTGCTGACTTAGTTGGAAAAGTAGAAGCAGGAATTCCTGAAGACGATCCACGTAATCCAGCGGTTATCGCTGATAACGTTGGTGATAACGTTGGTGATTGTGCTGGTATGGCGGCTGATTTGTTTGAAACATATGCGGTTACCATTGTGGCAACCATGTTATTAGGAACTTTAATATTTGGTTCTTATCAAAATGCTTTACTTTATCCATTAATGATTGGTGCAGCTTCAATCATCGCTTCAATTATTGGTACTTGGTTTATTAAACTAGGAAAAACCAATAACATTATGAATGCTTTGTATAAAGGTTTGGCGGTAACCGGAATTATTTCGGCTATCTTGTTTTATCCAATCACCACTTGGTTAATGGGTAACCTCGTTGATTATAGCCCAATGTCTTTGTACTGGTGCGCAATTATTGGTTTATTGGTAACCGCAGCCATGGTTTTAATTACCGAATACTATACTTCAACAAAATATAATCCAGTTAAATCGATTGCCAAAGCGTCAGAAACTGGACATGGTACAAATGTAATTGCCGGACTTGCTGTTTCCATGAAATCAACTTTCTTACCAATTATTGCAATTGCGGCCGCAATTTTAGCAAGCTATGAATTGGCTGGTTTATATGGTGTAGCGATTGCAGCAACAAGTATGTTGTCGTTAGCTGGAATTATTGTAACCATTGATGCTTACGGTCCTATTACCGATAATGGTGGTGGTATTGCTGAAATGTCAGGTCTTGATGAAACTGTTCGTGATCACACTGATAAGTTGGACGCTGTTGGAAACACAACTAAAGCGGTAACCAAAGGTTATGCAATTGCATCAGCTGGTTTAGCAGCCTTGGTTTTATTCTCTTCTTACATTCAAGATTTTGCTAAATACGGTATTCAAATTGATTCGGCTTTATCCAATCCATACGTTCTTGTTGGTTTATTTATTGGCGGATCTTTGCCTTACATTTTTGGCGCCTTATCAATGCAAGCAGTTGGAAAAGCTGCCGGGTCAGTTGTCGAGGACGTGCGTGATCAATTTAAAAATGATGCTGGTATTATGACTGGCGCAAGTAAACCAAATTACTCTCGTACAGTTGATATTGTTACCCGTGCTGCTTTGAAAGAAATGATCGTGCCTTCTTTAATCCCGATCGTGGCAACATTATTAGTTGGCTTGATTTTAGGTCGCGATGCTTTGGGTGGATTATTAATGGGTAGTATCGTTACCGGTTTGTTCTTGGCTATTTCCATGACTTCTGGTGGTGGTGCTTGGGATAACGCTAAAAAATATATTGAGTTAGGTTTCTTTGGTGGTAAGGGCTCCGACGCTCACAAAGCAGCGGTTACTGGTGATACCGTTGGTGATCCATACAAAGATACTGCTGGTCCAGCTATCAACCCAATGATTAAAATTTTAAACATCGTTGCTTTGTTGTTAATTCCGTTTTTGATGTAAATCATTAATTAAAACAACACCTCGCTTGAATATGCGAGGTGTTGTTATTGAAAAATACTATGGAAGTAAAAAAAGAAAATTTAGAAAGATCTGAAGTTAAAATTACAATTAGCTTGAATGCTGACGAGTGTCAACAATACGTTAAACGTTCAGCTGTTAAGTTGTCACAAAAAACTTCAATTCCTGGTTTTAGACCGGGCCATGTGCCATATGAAACCATGTTACAAAAATTCAGCTATGTTGGTTTGTTACAAGAGGCATTAGATGAAATAATTACAGAAAAATTTTACGAAGTTGTTAAAAATGAAAAAATTGAAACTGTTGGTCAACCAAAAATTGATTTAGAAAAAATGTCAGAAAGTGACGGTGTTGTTTTTACAGCAACGGTGGCTGTATTACCATTAGTTGATTACGGTGATTTAAAAAATGTTAAATATACGGTTGAAGAAGTAAGTGTTAGTGAAGAAGATGTAGATAAAATTTTAAACGAACTTCGTGAGTATCAGGCTACCGAAGCGTCGGTAAAAAGAAAACCACAAGACGGTGATCGTGTGGAAGTAGACTATAGTTTAACTTTGGCCGGCGTACCAGTTGAAGGTGGTCAACAAAACAATTTTTCGTTTGTTGTTGGTAAAAAACAAGTTTTACCTAATTTCGAGAACACAACTTTAGAATTGGAAATTAATGGCGAAAAAGAATTTGTCATGGAGTTTCCAACGGATTATTTTGCTAGTCATTTGGCTGGAAAAAAAGTTGATGCAAAAATCACTTTAAGAAATGTTTTAGAAAGAATTTTACCAGAAGCAAACGAAGAGTTTTCTAAAAAACTTGGCCATGAAAAAGTTGAACAATTACGTGAAGCTATTAAAAATAATTTACTTCAAGAAAAACAACAAGCTGCAAACAATAAAGCCGAGCAAGATATGATTGAACAAGCGATAAAAGCGACAAAATTTGGTGATGTTCCTGATGTAATAGTTAATGGTGAAGTTAATAGAATGTTAGACGAGCTAAAACATCAATTATCACACCAGGGGATAAAGTTTGAAGATTATATTCAAAGAATAAATAAAACTGAGGATGAGTTAAGGTTGGATTTTGTAGCTAAAGCTTTATTAAGAACACAAGCATCGTTGTTGTTAAGGGCAATTAGTGTTAAAGAAAACATAACTGCAAGTGAAGAGGAAATTCACCATGAGCTTGACGCTTCATTGGCGTCGGCCCGTGATGAAGAGATGAAAAAGAAAATGCAAAGTCATGATTATCATGAATACGTTGCTTCGTATCTTACTCATCAAAAGGTGATGACGTGGTTGAAAGAGAAATGTAAGAAATAAAAAAATGATTATAAAAAGAAGAGGTGTTGCAT
>CAZAXS010000031.1:0-6459 GCA_964489205.1 uncultured Gammaproteobacteria bacterium | reverse complement strand
CACATCATGCCACAACTTTCAACCCCTCTGACTTTAGCCTTTTCTAATGTAATCGCTTCACCTTGACCATGCCATTTTACTTTAGCACCTGGTAAAGCAACAACCGTTTTTAAACCAACTTTTACATTAGAAGCACCGCAAACTATCTGAACCGGCTCTTTATCGCCAATATTAACACTACAAACCGTTAAACGATCAGCGTCTGGATGTTTTACCACCTCAACAATTTCACCAACAATTATATTAGCAAATGATTCGGCTTGATTTTCAACGCCCTCGATTTCAACCGTAGAAACAGTTAATTTTTCAGCTATTTTTTCAGCCGTAACATCAGCTGGAATATCAACATATTGTTTTAACCACTTATAAGATACTTTCATAAACTAAAATTGTTTTAAAAATCTTAAATCACCCGATTGCAATAAACGAATATCATCGATACCGTATTTCATCATGACCAATCTGGTTAAACCCAAACCAAAAGCAAAGCCACTATATTGTGTATGATCTATATTAGCGGCCTTTAAAATATTCGGGTGAACCATTCCACAAGGTAACATTTCCACCCAACCTGATTGCTTACAAACCGAACAACCTTTACCATTACAAACCCAACAAACAACGTCTAGCTCAAAACCAGGCTCAACAAAAGGAAAATAACCTGGACGCATACGTAATTTTACGTCTTTTTTCAAGACTTCACGTAGTAATAATTTCATCGCGTATTGAAGATTGGCAATAGAAATATTTTTATCAACCATCAAACCTTCTAATTGATAAAAAACCGTATCATGAGAGGCATCGGTTGCGTCAAACCTAAAACATCGACCAGGAAAAATCGCTCTCAAAGGGGCTCCATGAGTTAACAACGTTCTAACCTGCATCGCCGAGGTATGTGTTTTTAAGACCGTATTAGGATGATCGGTAACAAAAAAAGTGTCGTGCGAATCTCGAGCCGGATGCGTCTCAGGAATATTCAACGATTGAAAACAAAAATAATCAGATTCAATATCTGGACCTTCAACCGTCATAAAACCCAAACGATTAAACACACTTACCACTTCGTTAGTCACCTGAGTTAATGGATGCAGATGTCCCGCAGTCGGTGTAATCGCTGGTAAAGTTATATCAACAATTTTATTTTTTTCAACATCAACACCAACAGCCTCAGCTAAATTGTCTATACTTTTTTCCAAAAAAATCTTTACCTCGTTAGCGATTTTACCCAACTCTGGTTTCTGCTCATCCGTTGCTTCTTTTAAATTTTTCATTAACTCAGCCAACTTTCCTTTTCTACCCAAATAAGTATTTTTAAAATTTTCAACTTCTTGTGACTGGGAAACTTTTTTTATTTCCTCTTCCGCTTCTTGGCGTAATTTTGCAAACAATTCTTTTAGATCCATATGTAATTAATTAATCTGTTGTTCCTGATTTTGTTTTAAAGATAAAAACAAATACTCAATCGTAGCTAATAAAGAAACCAATAAAATAGCATTACCAGCAGTTAACAAACGTTGCGATTGCAGAAACATGCCAATAATAACAGCCAAACCGAATAATAATCCTTGGCGAAAAGAAACGTTGATTTTAGTTTCAAGTGATAAATGACGATTAAACAACCATCGGCCAGCAAAACCAATTAAAGTTAATGTACTAACCGTAGCCACAAAAACAGAGATAAAAAACAAGCCTTTGCCAAAAGCTGAACCACTTGGATCAACCAAAAACAAAACCGACATCACACCTGCCCACCCCAAAACCGCGCAGGAGCCAATAATTGATAAAAAATAGCTAATTAACATAAATTTATACTATATTACTTTACTGCCATTTAGATAATATTTCAATATTATAAGCCAATCTCACAACGGCTGTATAACCCATAATTTTATTTATATCTTCAATTACCAAACTCTCTCTTAACCTTAGTTCAGCCAAAGCCGGTGCCTCAGGACTAACAAAAGTTAAAATCCCACCTTTCAGCATTTTCGGTTTAATGTCGTTTGCATATTGACCAAGGTGTTTGCTAAGAGTTTTTTCAGCCGCCACTAAAATCTGAGCAACTTTTATTTGTTGCCTGGTTGACCCAACAATTGCCTGCGCTCGGCGCCCAACAATATCTGAAAACGATTTCCAACTCATAATTAAATAATATCACGACACTGGTCACACGACTGATGACGATTTAAATAATCGGTAAAATTAAAATTTCTAATTTCATTTATTGTTTCACTAAGATACAAAACAATCTTATCGATATCTTTTTGACTACCAACAAATGGCTCACAACTACCGTTGTCCAAATAATTATAAGCCAACCAAGAAACGGGTAATTTAAAAACCTGTTCGACTGCTAACTGATAAACCAATAACTGACGTTTATCTTCGGCATCAAGCTTATCTTTTGGTCTACCAGTTTTGTAATCAATAATTGCCACTGATTTGTCCGGTAATAAATCAATTCGATCAATTTTTCCGGTAACAATTGCGTCATCAACTTTAATTGTAAACGGTTTTTCGATAAACAGCGGTGGCGTCTTCATCGCCTGTTGACTAGACAGCCAATCATTAAGCATTTTTTTTCCTTTTTGACGATATCTTTCTTTTTGATCTTTACTTTCGTACCAATCATCTTGCCAACTGTTTTTATACATTTCCATTAACTCATCAATTGTTATAGCAACTGGCTCCATTTTTTTATTAAACAATGACATTTGTGACTGACCATAACGCCTGGCCATTTCTTCAGCGTAGCGTTGTAATGTCAAATGAATCGTATTACCAAAACTAAGATGATGATTACCAATCATCGGCAACTTAACAATATATTTGTAATAATAATAACGAGGGCAACGAACAAAATCTTGTAACTGAGTAAACGAGAATCTTTTCGGAATTAATGGCTTCCAAAAAGCATCTACTTCGGTTTGCGGTCCCTGATCAAAATTAACATCGTTATTCGTTGATTCAACTGGCTTTATTCCCATTTCTTCAATAAAGATGGATGGCTTTTTATCTCGACTACCGCCGTAAGACTTTGCTCCTGACAAATACAAACCTTCTTTGGCTCGAGTTATAGCCACATAACACAAACGACGCTCCTCTTGTAAATGAGCGTTACCAGTTGGTAGTTGTTCTTTTATCAACGCCTCAGGTAACTCAATCGGTTCGCTTCTTGAAGCCGAAGGAAAACGTCGATCAACCATACTAACCACAAATACATGCTTAAACTCCAAACCCTTAGAAGCGTGAATGGTCATAACTTTAACTAATTCTGGTCCCTCTTCAACCATTGTTTCCAAAGCGCCTTGCTCACCAGCCTCAAATTCCAACTCAAGTAAACGCAAATATGCCCTAACAGAATGATCATTGTTGGTTAATTCGAATCCTTGAATTCGTTTATAGAATTGTTGTAAAACAAAAAAGCTCTGCATCTTTTTTAAATCCGGCAAAGTTTCAATTTGTTTTAAATAACCACTCTCACGCAGAAAATCAAAAACCACCTTGGAAACTGGCTTTGCCTCTCCACCAGGCATTCTTTTCATACCCAAGTTAATTAGTTCTAAGGCTTTATCTATTTTTGTAAATGTTTCTGCACTAAAATCACTTATCTGATCACGATAATCTTTAATAACTTCAAAAAGTGTTAATTGTTTACGCGATGCTAAACGACTTATTTCCACCACCTCTAATGGTGATAAAGAAAAGATTGGTAACGACAAATATCTAAACATAGCATCAGGCTCATGAACATTATCAAGTAGTCTTAAATATGCGATTAAATCTAGTACCAATGGTTTCGCGTACAATCCACGACTGGCTATATATTGGAACGGCACACCCTTTCTTTCCAAAGATTCGATGATTGGTTTTAAAGCGTCATTGGAACGAGCTAAAACAGCGTAATCATTCCAGTTACCTTGACCAGCATCTAGATCAGTTATTTTATCAACCACCGCGTCCGCTTCTTTTTCAGCCGTTGGTGATAATAAATATTCAATCACACCCGGACCTTTTTTCTCCGCCTGAAGTCTTTTACTAACGCTACCACCTAAAACAATTTCTAAGCGGTCGGGATTATTTTTTTGAATAAACTCATAAGCAGTATCCAAAATAATTTGTTTGCTCCTATAATTTTTTGTCAAAACTACCTCAACCGCATCGGGAAAATCTTTTTTAAATTGCATGATATTACTCACTGATGCACCACGAAATTTATAGATTGACTGATCGTCATCACCAACAACAGTAATGTTTTGATCTTCATTCAAAATCAATTTGATTAATTGATACTGTCCATAATTCGTATCTTGAAATTCATCAACTAAAACATATTTAAATTGCTTTTGATATCTTTTTCTAATATCAGGTCTTTTTGTTAAAAGCTGATAAGCGTAAAAAACTAAATCACCAAAATCCAAACAACTATTATCAACTAATATTTGCTGATAAGTTTCATAGGCCTTAGCCAATTCATAAACCCTAGCCTGTTCATCTAATAAACTTTGACTATCTTCTGAACTATCTTGATTATTTTTTGAGCGCAAACTTTCTGCAAATTCTAAATATTGCCTTGGTGTTATTAACTCATCTTTACAACGAGAAAAATGTTTAACTAACGAGTGAATAAAAGACGTTGGCTTTCCTAAGGGTCGATAATAATCAAGTTCAAATAAATGAAAATTATCTCTGACTAATAACCAAGTTGATGTCTCGTCTAATAATCTAAAATTTGTTGGTAAGCCAATATCAACACCTTCTTTTTCTAATATTTTTTGAGCAAAACTATGAAAAGTCATTACCCACATATCAACATAACCAATCGGTAACTCCTTTTCTAATCTATCGACCATCTCGCCTGCAGCTTTGTCGGTAAAAGTAAGTGCTAAAACATTTTCCGGCTTAACTTCTTCTTTTTTAAATAAACTCATTATCCTTTCGGTAATAACCGTTGTTTTGCCAGTACCAGCTCCAGCCACAATTAATAGCGGGCCGTTTTTATGTTTAACCGCCTGTTTTTGCTCATTATTTAATTGTCTTTTATCACTTATCTTAGCCATGAATATATATTAACACATCAAATCAACTTGACGAAATGCTAAAAATAAGTCATTATTGGCTACTAATGATCTTTCTAAAAAAAATTAAATTTGCACAAAACTACCTCAATATAATGTGCGTCTGACCAACCTTTTGATCATTAGGTTTGATTTTCTCCGAAGATTTATCAAGCCAATGTCTTACCAACATTTTGATCACTGGTTGGTCTTTTTTTTATTCAAGACTTGGTTTGGAAATTGTTGGTAACTCATTTACTTCGCCAACGCCGGTAATTTTAACAATGTCTTTATTAATTTTTTTAAACTCATTAGTTGAAGTGTTATAAGTATTAACGACCGTTCCAAGCTGTGAACCAATTTTTTCAATATAGGCTTCGTAGTTTAATAAATGTTTTTGCAAAACTTCCACATTTTTTCTAATTTCTTTGGCTGATTCCTCAATTTGCATCGCCCTCAACCCCTGCAAAACTGTTTGTAAATAAGCTAAAAACGAAGTTGGTGAAACAATGATTACATGTTTTTCCTTAAAAGCATATTCAATCAAATCTTGAGTGGAAACAGACACGGCACCAACTTTGTTTATCAATAAATCGTAATAAATTGCTTCTGATGGGATAAACATAAAAGCAAAATCCATAGTATTTTCACCCGGCTTGATATATTTTGAAGTTTCATCAATTCTATTTTTAAGATCTTGTTTAAATAATTTTTCTAACTTTTCTTTTTCCGGACCATCAACCGTAGCTAAAATACGTTCATAATTCTCTAACGAAAATTTACTATCAACTGGAATAATTTTGTCTTTAACAAAAACCACCGCATCAACAATGGAGCTGTCATTAAATTTATATTGCATTTGATAACTTTTCGGTGGCAAAACGTTTTGCAAAACTGTTTCTAGGAAATATTCACCGACCACGCCACGTTGCTTTGGGTTTTTTAAAATATCTTGTAAATTTTTTAATTGATCTTGAAAATTTAATACTTGTTTATTTGTCTCTTCAAAACGGACTAATTTTTCCGTAACACTTTGGATTAATTTAGCTGATTGACCGTATTGAGTTTGCATTAACCTCGATGATTCAGACAAACGGTTTTCCAAAGTTTGATTTAAAGCATTAATTTGATTTTGTAGCATCACCATCGCTTGAAGATGCGTTGTACATGGATGGGGATAGAGATGGGTCACCAATGATGAATGCCTCAAGATCAAGCATTTGAGCAATATCGGCGTTGTTTAACACAAATCTCTCGTACCCGTCAAACCAGGTAAGCCACCAGTCAGTGCTGTGATCTCCTTCTTTCCAAAATATATCCTGTGATTGCGCATAGTTTACTAACGGGTATATTATTGTTTTTTGGCCGCTGTGAGTAACAGCCTTGTCGTACGCGAGTATCT
>CAZAXS010000030.1:0-6475 GCA_964489205.1 uncultured Gammaproteobacteria bacterium | reverse complement strand
TAATAATTACTATTGACTATAATTAATTCTTATGTTATTATATAATAATTTGTAAATTTGTCAAAAAAACAAGGAAAGATGCGATGGAAATAATAACATTGTTCATCGAATTAACAAAAAAAATTTGCGCTCTTAACGCATACTACGACAATCAAATAGTTTGTATGTATGTTAGTACGGATCGTAAAATTAAAAATGAAAATTTCTTAAAAATCGCTACCTCAATAATTGAAAGTATTGCCCTGCTTTCAGATCATAAAGAACTTAATGTTCTGCGAAACCAGAACAAAAAAGACTTTGATGAGGTGATTAGAATTTTAAATGACGTAAATATATTAAAAATATTTTACGCATTTACAAAAGGTCATCTCGGGGTTTTAGATCTTCGAGACAAACTCTTTGTTAACGGCGAAAGATTTTTTTAAAAAAAGAAGCAGTGAATAAATTTCACTGCTTTTATTTTTACATTTGTTTAGATAAAAGTTTATAATCGGACAATATTTCTTCTGCGTGCTCATCTGGTTTTACCTTGACATAAGCTTTAGCAATTTCACCCTTTGGATTAATTAAATAACTAACCCGAAACAAACCCTCATATTCAATCCCCATAAATTTCTTCTTTCCAAACGCTTTGTATTTTTTAGACATTTTTCTATCCTCATCAGATAATAAAACAAATGGTAACGAAAATTTTTCCACAAATTTAGCGTGACTTTTTACAGAGTCAGCACTAACACCAAAAACCATTATTTTGTTTCGCTTAAACAAAGACCAATTATCTCTAATTGAGCAAGCCTCTTTGGTACAGCCAGGCGTGTTATCTTTTGGATAAAAATAAAGCAAAACCCACTGCCCCAAGTATTCACTTAATTTATGAACAACCCCAGATTGATCGGGCAAAGAAAAATCTGGGGCTTTTGTTTTTTCTTTTAGCATATATATAAATATACGCCAGTAAAACAATATTAATTCATGGTTTGATTGCTGTGAGTTGAACGACGCTTGCGAGCAACTTTTATTCTTAACAATTCTTTCTCTAATTTGGCTGCAAAATGAGTATATTCAACCGTTTCTTTGTCTTTCATTTCTAATAGTTTTTGCTCAGCTCTTTTTTTAGCTTCTTCCGCTCGATCAATATCAATTTCCTCAACCCGCTCAACTTGATTAGCTAAAACTAAAACTTTATTTGAACCAACTTCAACAAAACCACCAGCAATTGCTAAAAACTCTTCAATATTATTATTTTTTATAACCGCCTCCCCTGGTTTTAACTGAGCCACTAAGGGTACGTGATTAGGTAATATTGTAATTTGACCATCAATTGTCTCCAAAGAAACGCTGTCAGCTTCTTTTTCAACAACTAAATGATCCTGAGCAACGATTTTTAATAAAATCTTGACCATATAAATTAATCACGACTAACATCATCAATACTTCCTTTCAAATAGAAATTCTGTTCCGGTACATCGTCGTAATCCCCTGATAAAATCGCTTTAAAGCTTCTAACGGTATCAGCTAAAGTTACATAAGCGCCTGGTCGGCCAGTGAAAGCTTCGGCCACAAAGAATGGTTGGGATAAAAACTTTTGAATTTTACGAGCCCGAGAAACCGTTTGTTTATCTTCGGTTGATAACTCTTCCATACCCAAAATAGCAATAATATCTTGTAAATCTTTATATCTCTGCAAAACTGTTTGCACACCCCGAGCTGTTTCGTAATGTTCTTTACCAACAATGTTTGGATCTAGAATTGTTGATGATGAATCCAAAGGATCAACAGCTGGATAAATACCTAGTTCCGATAAAGCACGGGATAACACCACCGTCGAATCAAGATGTGAGAAAGTCGTTGCTGGAGCCGGATCGGTTAAATCATCGGCTGGAACATAAACGGCTTGAACTGAAGTAATCGACCCTTTGTTTGTGGAAGTAATACGTTCTTGCAACATACCCATCTCAGTCGCTAATGTTGGTTGATAACCGACAGCTGAAGGAATACGACCAAGCAATGCCGAAACCTCGGAGCCAGCTTGAGTGAAACGAAAAATATTATCTACAAACAATAAAACGTCTTTACCCTGTTCATCACGGAAATATTCAGCCATGGTTAAACCAGTTAAGGCAACACGTAAACGACATCCTGGCGGTTCATTCATTTGACCAAAAACCATGGTCGTATTTTTTAACACTCCAGACGATTCCATTTCTCTATACAAATCATTACCTTCACGAGTACGCTCACCAACACCAGCAAAGACAGAAAAACCACCATGTTCAGATGCGATATTTCTAATTAATTCTTGAATAACAACAGTTTTACCCACGCCCGCGCCACCGAACAAACCAACTTTTCCTCCTTTAACAAATGGACAAATTAAATCGATAACTTTAATACCAGTTTCAAAGATTTCTGCCTTTGTTGACTGTTTATCGAAAGAAGGCGCTGGTCTGTGTATTGGCCATTTATCAGTCTGGGTTAATTCTTGTTTATCATCAAGTGGCTTACCAAGAACATTGAACATTCTACCTAAAGTTTCTTTTCCAACAGGAACGCTAATAGGACTGCCGGTGTCAATTACTTCCATGCCACGAGCCATACCATCAGTTGAATCTAAAGCAACTGTACGAACAATACCACTACCAAGATGTTGTTCAACTTCAAGAATTATTTCTTGATTATCAACTACCACTTTTAAAGCAGTATAAACCGCTGGCACTGATTCAGAAAAAACAACGTCAACCACCGGTCCGATGATTTGCACTATTTTTCCCATATTACCAACGGGTTGTTTCTTTGTTTCTTTCATATGCAAAATTAAATAATTATAATCCTAGCGCCGCTCGACCACCAGAAATTTCTGCGATTTCACGAGTAATCGACGCCTGACGTAATTGATTAAAAGTTAAAGTTAAATCATTAATCATATCTGAAGCCGATGAGCTGGCGTTTTTCATAGCCATCATTCTAGCACTATGTTCAGAAGCATTCGACTCTAAAAGAGCCTGATATATTTGTACTTCTAAAAACTTAGGCAATAAATCGTTTAATAACTTATCCGCCGAAGGTTCAAATAAGTACTCACCAACTTCTTCATTAACCATCTCTTCCTTTTCAACTTGACCACTAACACTACCCAAATCATCATCATATTCCATTGATAACGGTAGAATTGTTTTTACTTTTGGTTTTTGAATTAAAGATGATTTAAAATCGGTGTAAACCAAACTAATTAAATCATATTTTTTATTCAAATAATCGTTCATTAAACTTTTTGCTACCGCTGAAATTGAAGATATATCATTAATTACATCGGCTTTTTCATAATCATAAGCCAGGTTGTACTTGTTCCTAGCTAAATATTCAGCTCCTTTTTTACCCAAAGAAATCCATTCAATATTCACGTCTTTATATTTATTTTTAAAATATTCCATTTGTTTCGTAGCGACATTAATCACCTGTTGATTAAACCCGCCACACAAACCCCTGTTAGCAGTTACCAAAACAATAGCGATTGATTTCACCTCGGATCGCTGAAATATTAATGGATGATTTTTATCAGAAACAACTTTTACCAATCTCATTAACAATTGCCAAGCGTTAGTGGCGTAAGGTCGAGATGATAATACCGCTCTAGTTGTTTTACGCATTTTAGCAGCCGAAACCATTTCCATGGCTCTGGTTATTTTTTTTGTATTATTGATGGAGCGTAAACGGATCTTTACGGCTTTAGTAGTTAACGGCATGTTAATTATTAGTTAAACTTGCTTTTAAACTTTTTATTGCTTCAATAAGCTTAGCTTGATTTTCTTCCGAAAGTAGTTTTTTAGTTACAATTTCATCAACATCGGCCGGATTATTAGATTTGTAATAATTAATTAAATTTGAACAGAATTCATTTATTTTTTCTACTTCAACATCATCTAAATGACCATTGGTAACAGCAAACAAAGTAATAACCTGATCAACAACGGGACGAGGTTGATATTGTGGTTGTTTTAATATTTCCATTAAACGCTTACCACGATTAATTTGTTGCTTTGTACCCTCATCAAGATCGGAACCGAATTGAGCAAAAACAGCCAACTCTCTAAATTGCGCCATATCTAATTTTAATTTCCCCGCTACCTGCTTCATGGCTTTAATTTGAGCTGCCGAACCCACACGAGATACCGACAAACCGGTATTAATAGCTGGACGAATACCCTGATAAAACAAATCTGACTCTAAGAAAATCTGCCCATCAGTAATTGAAATAACATTAGTTGGAATATAGGCAGAAATATCACCAGCCTGAGTTTCAATAATTGGTAAAGCCGTTAATGAACCGCCACCATTTTCATCACTCAAACGAGCGGCACGTTCTAATAATCTTGAGTGCAAATAAAAAACATCACCCGGGTACGCCTCACGTCCTGGCGGACGACGTAATAGCAAAGACAACTCACGATACGCTACCGCTTGTTTTGACAAGTCATCGTAAACTAATAAAACATCCTTTCCTTGATCCATGAAATATTCACCGATAGCACAACCAGCAAACGGAGCTAGAAATGACATCGCTGCTGGATCAGAAGCACCAGCTAATACAACCGTTGTATACTCCATAGCGCCATGCTTTTTCAACTCACCAACTATACGAGCGATTTTTGATTCTTTCTGACCAATGGCCACATAAATACAAATAACATTTTGACCTTTTTGATTAATAATCGTATCAATCGCTAAAGCCGTTTTTCCTGTCTGACGATCACCGATAATTAACTCACGTTGTCCACGTCCAATTGGAAACATAGCGTCGATAGCTGTTATGCCTGTTTGTAAAGGCGTGTTTACTGGTTGACGTTTAATGACACGAGGGGCAATTTTTTCAACCGGATAAGAGGTGTTTGACTTAATGGGCGCGCCACCATCAACTGGTTGACCTAATGCATTAACAACACGACCAATTAACGCTTCACCAACTGGGACTTCTAAAATTCTTTCGGTTCTTTTAACCGCATCACCCTCTTTAATACCACTAGGATCACCAAGAATAACCGCACCCACAGAGTCTTCTTCCAAATTCATCGCTAAACCAAAAATACCATTACCAAAATCTAACATTTCTGAAGCCATTACTTCTGTTAAACCTTGAATTCGAGCTACACCATCACCAACTTCAATTACTCTACCAATTTGCTCAATCTGAGCTTGTTGTCGATGACCAGCTATTTTTTCGGTTAATGTATTTATTAAATGTTGAGTATCCATAAAAATATTAACTATTAACTAAATTGGCGCGTAATCTTTTTAAATTTGATTTAACGTCTGCGCTATAACGCCAATCATAACCCTCTAAAACAAGTCCACCTAACAAATCTTCATTAATTTGATTATCGATTTCAATTGAATGACCGTATATGTTTTTTAAAGTGTTAACAACACTTTTATTTTCCACTTCACTTAAACTTCTAGCACTAGTAACAGTAATCATCTGTTTTTCACCGGATACGGACTGCATTAACTTATAAGCCGAAAAAATTTTCTTTATTTTACTCTCTGAAGACCAACCGTTATTAATTAAAAATTTTGAAAAATTAACTAAAGCTAAATCACCCTGCTTACTGTCAGATATTTTTACTAATTCAATTAATGTTCGGGCTAATAAATTTGCTGTTAATTTCATATTATTTATTTTCAATATTATTTAACGCTTCGTTAACAATTTTTTCATCAGCCTTATCATTTAATTTTATTTTTATTATCTTTTCAGTAGCCATAACAACTAAATCAGCCAAAGATTCCTTAGCATCAGTTAGTGTTTGCAATTTCATTTCGGCTAACTGAATTTTACCCCGGGAAATAACTTCTTTAACCTTCTCTTGAGCGCCGGCAACAGCGTCACGCTCAATTTTTAAAGCTTGCTCTTGAGCGTCTTTTAAAATAACGCTCGCCTCATTTTTAGCGCTAGCCAAAATCTTTTGGTACTCTTTTTCGGCATCTAAAAGATTTTGTTGGGCTTGCTTTGCATTGTCTAAGCCATCGCTAATAACCTGACTGCGTTCGGCCATTTTTTTCATTAATGGTTTAAAAACGCCAAAACCTAAAACACCAACCACTAAAGCAAAGTTTATAACTTGAGCTATTAATAGTTTCCAATCAATATGAAACGTGTGTAATATCGATTCCATAATTCTGAATAAATTACAACTACCCTGAACAATGTTCAGAGTAGATAAAGTTATTCAACAGTAATTGTAAAAGCAATAACTAATGCGTAAATAGCAATAGCTTCGGCAAAAGCTGAAACCAACAACATTGGCACCAAAATCTTACTAGCTGATTCTGGATTACGACCAATTGATTCCATAGCTTTAGCACCAATCTTACCGATAGCCATTGATGGAGCAATAGCACCGATAGCAATGGTAGCTTCTTTGGCAAACATGATATAGACTTCCATATTTATAAATTATTAATTAATAAAAATAATTAC
>CAZAXS010000029.1:5286-6564 GCA_964489205.1 uncultured Gammaproteobacteria bacterium | reverse complement strand
CATTTAATTGAAGAAAAAACCTTCCAACAAGCTCATAATATTTTACATTTTGTTGATAAAAACGATCCGCTTGGACCAGTTCCAACCAACCCTCAAAATGACCCGTATTATGAAGCTTGGGAAAAACCGGTGGTTGAATGGGCAAAGAAAAATAACATTGTTAACGAAACCATACCTACCGATTACGACGACGTCCACAAAGCCGAAGACAAAATTTCCGTTGAAATTAAACAACCTTCTTCTGGTAGCAACATCACCAGTTCACAAATTAATTTAGTTTTAGAAGTTGGTCATCATCAAAAATTAAGTCGTTTGGAAGCGGAAATTGATGGTCAAAAAATTGATAGTAAAAACGGAGATAATTTTTCTTCAACCAACATCAATCTTCCTATTAACATCGGTAACGGCCTTCACACACTCACCGTCAAAGTTTTTGATACTTTAGAAAACGTTGGGCAAGCTAACGTTATAATCGACCTTAACAGAGAAAACGTTGTTTCTATTAACTGGATTACACCACAAACCTCAACCAGTTTTAAAGACAAACAATTTCCCACAACTTTAAGCGTTTATATAGATAAAATCGAGCAAATAAGCAAGGTTGATTTTTATGGTCAGTCAACAACTAACAACAATTCTTTGTGGCTTGGTTATGTTGAAGGTCCAACCAACAACACCCCGCAAATTCAATGGTCATCGGCACCAAAAAAAGATACTTATAAAATTTACCCCGTAGTCACACTAAAAAACGGGCAATCTATCAAAGGACCGGAATTAAATATTAGCGTTGAATAATTTTGGCAAAAATAAAAACCCTCTACTAAATTAATAGTAGAGGGGATAAAAGTGCTAAAATTTTTCGAAAGTTTGCCGAATTAAACCGGCGTTTTCGGAACCCTGTTCAACGAAGTATTCCCAGATTATTTCTGGGTCCTCCGTGTCAACCGAGCCGACAACTTTCAAAACTTTCTCAACCAACGCCTTCGGCTCGCCCGTAAGCGAACCGTTAGCGTAGTCAACGAAATCGAGAGGGTTTAGGCGAACACCAAGCACACCGCTCAACGACTTAACGAAGTCCATAAGGACCTCGTCGTTGGTCGTGAGAGCGAGGTACTCATTGTGAAATACCATCAACTCACCCTTCTTCAAAAAAATGAGTGAGTTATTTTCGCTCGATTTTTCAAAAGAAAAGCCAAGGGCAACGATTTTCTCGGACAACTGGTCAATTTTTTTATCTACTCCAGCTATCTGAGTTTCTATGCCGTCCAAACGCGTTTC
>CAZAXS010000029.1:0-5186 GCA_964489205.1 uncultured Gammaproteobacteria bacterium | reverse complement strand
TCCCCTCTCTTAAAGAGAAGGTCGCAAAACCACTTTCAACGTAGACAAGAATAGATTTTAATACCTGATAGGAAACGTGCAAATTCAATGAGTGAATTTCCCACTCAGCTACGTATAACTTATATTTTGGGCCAAAGACGAGTGGCCTTTTTATCGGCCCGTCCTTAAGTGCTGTCTCAAAAAATATGCCAGCACCAACGGCAAATAATTTACCATCAGCAACAATATAAGAAATATTGCCGTCAATCGTGACGGCATCAATTTTTATTGATAAACCAGCGCCGACAAAGGGTTTAACTCCTCCTTCGGACATCGAACCATTTCCCTCAACAGCCGGAACCACGTCGGCACCAGCAAGAAGGTAAACAGATTTTTCTCCCTTTCTCAACTGAGGAAATACCTCAGTTGAAAAGAAAAAAATACCAACAACCAATAAAATCATTATTTTATTCATGACTTTTCCTTTTTTTGTTTAAAAAATTTTTTGTATGTGATTTAATTTCCATTTGGAACCAAAATAGGCAATTATAGTGTTTTTTACCTAACTTTAGCTCCAAATGGATAATTTTTGTCAATGTTCCTTTGTTTCAACAATTTAATAAATTATATTATCACTTATTAAAGAATGTGTCAATAGTTATTTACACGTCTTTTTCTTGTATATCTTTAATAAGTGGTTTTTTATAGTTTATTGCATTTGTTAGTTTTTTGTGCAAATAAAAATTACCAATAGTTATAAACGGTTTATCAACAGTAATTTTACACATTCAATATTTATCCAATCTATTAATAACCTGTTAGTAATTACCTAACGTTAGTAATTTATTATACTTAGTCATCAATATTTTTATGCTAATATTAGCCATAATTACAACATATTAACAGCCCTTGTATTTTTTCCATAATTTATGCACAATTGCATTGTTTGTTATAATTGTTTCAACAATCTTAATTAGCTCAAATCCATATATTTATGCTCGATGAACTCTGGCAAACCACCCTAGCAGAACTTGAACTGCTTATAAGTAAGGCAAACTTCACAACCTGGTTTAAAAACACTTACATCTCAAATTATGAAAACAACATTGTTGTTGTTGCCACGCCAAATGCCTTTACCAAAGCTTGGTTAGAAAAGAAGTATCATCCACAAATATTTAAAGCGCTAAACAATATAACTAATAATGATATAAAAAAAGTAGACTATATCGTTGAAACTAAACAAAATCAGTCTGTAAACCAACCGGTTAGTCAAAAACCAAAGCTAGATGCCATTCAACCTCGAGTCGAAAACTCTTCTGGACCAACAATTTCGTCGGTTAACGCTTTTGGTTTAAACACGAAATATGTTTTCTCTACCTTTATCGTTGGTTCTGGCAACGAACTGGCTCACGCCGCCTCAAAAGCAATTTCGGAAAAACCGGGTAAACTTTATAATCCTTTATTTATTTATGGCGGAGTTGGTCTTGGAAAAACTCATCTCGCTCAAGCTGTTGGTAATAAAATTTTAGAAGACAATCCAAAAGCAAAGATTCTTTATATTAATAGTGAAAAGTTTACTAACGACTTTGTTCAGGCCATAAAAAACGGTTCTATTGATCAATTTAAACGTGATTACAGAAATGTTGATGCATTAATTATTGATGATATCCAATTTATTGCTGGTAAAGAGCAAACTCAAGAAGAATTTTTCCATACTTTTAACGCTTTACATCAAAACGACAAGCAAATTGTAATAACATCGGATAGAGCGCCAAAGGCCATACCCGATATTGAGGCTCGTTTAATTTCTCGCTTTGAATGGGGAATGATTGTTGATATTACTATGCCCGATTTTGAAACTAGGATGGCTATTTTACAAACAAAATGCCAAGAAAAAGGCGTTTCCCTGCCAGTTGAAATAATTGAATATTTAGCTGAAAACATTCAAAACAACATTCGTGAACTAGAAGGGGCATTAAATAGAATAATTGCTCACTGTCAATTAACCAATACTGTTCCGACCCTAGAAACAGCAAAAAACATGGTACAAACTTTTGTTGCTTCCACCCCACAACACACCGTTACCACAAAAAAAGTTATTCAAATTGTAGCTAATCACTTTGATATCAATATTGTTGATTTAATTGGTACTTGTCGCCGTAAAGAACTAGTAACACCGCGTCAAATAACCATGTATTTATTAAGAGAAGAGATTAAATGTTCCTTTCCAACAATCGGTCAAGAAATGGGTGGAAAAGATCATACCACCGCCATGCACGCAGTAAATAAAATAATAAAAACCCTTGATAAGGATGAAAAATTAAAAACTCACATAAATGTTATCAAGCAAAAACTTTATTCCTATCAAGGTAATGTTTAATTTGAGTATAACTTGTCTATAAACAGTATTTAACTTGCTAACTAATTAACAATAACAAACGACCTTTTCTGTTAATAAAAAAATAATTATTAACAAGAAAAAATAATATCGGTTAACTTTTACACTTATCCCTAAACAGTACGCACCAGTAAGTCACAACTAACTTTTAAAAATAATCATTAATTCGTTAATTAAATTAAATTAAAATACTATTTATTCACTTATCCACCTTCTCTATTATTAAAACTAGATAAATATATTTAATATGAAATTTACATGTACACAGGAAAATTTAAAAAGTGGTTTGAACTTGGTAAGTAGCATCGCTAGACCATCAGCAACTTTACCGATATTAAGTAATGTTTTAATTAAAGCAGATTTAAGTGGTATAGAATTAATAACAACTAACTTGGAATTAGCGGTTTCTACAAAAATAAGAGCAAAAGTAGAGCAAGATGGTGAGTACACGGTTAACGCTAAACTTTTAAATGACTACGTTGGTTTGTTACAAAAAGACATTGTTAATGTTGAATTAGTTGATCAACAATTGTCGTTGGCTTGTTTAAAAAATTCAACAAAAATAAAAGGACTTCAAGCTAACGACTTCCCAGTTATTCCAAGTTTAATTAATGCAGAAAAAATTCAAATTAAAGCTGTTGATTTTATTAAAGCAGCTTCTTTGGTTAGTTTTGCGGTTACTATTGACGAAACTAGACCAGAAATAAGCGGCGTTTTAATCTATGGCGATGGCCAGGAGGTAGTCTTTGTTGGAACTGATAGCTTTCGTTTGTCTGAGGCTCGTTTAAAGCCAATAAGCGGGGTTTTAAATCAAAGAATAATTGTTCCGTTGAAGGCAATTAGTGAAATAAGTCGAATTGCTGGTGATAATAAAGATGAGGTTATTACAATATCGGCTGGCGAAGGTCAAATTACTTTTGAATATGGCGAACACACTTCAGTAATCTCTCGGTTAATCGAAGGTAATTATCCTGATTATAAGGCAATTATTCCAACACAAGTGGTTTCAGAAATTATGGTTGATGCTCAGGCGTTTAATCAGGCAATAAAATCCGTTGCTTTGTTTTGTAAAACCGGTATTAACGATGTTAGTTTTGAATTTGACGCTGATAGTCAACAAATTAACATTTCTTCTGCAAATAGTACTGTTGGTGAGAGTGTTGTTAGTGTTGAAGCGCAAATAACCGGACCAAGTCAGTCGGTGGTATTTAATTATCGTTATGTTGCTGATGGAATCGCGGTAACGCCTACAAAAAAAGCAGTTATAAAAATAATAGATGCGAATTCACCGTCGGTTATTACAGCGGAAAGCGGAAACGATTTTATTTATATTGTTATGCCGATTAGGAAGTAAAAATATTTATTTATAAAACCCCCAAGCTAAGCTTGGGGGTTTTATTTTAATGTTTATTGTTTGGGTTTTATAATTTCGTTTAATTTTGCTTGTTTAAAGGCGGTCCAATAAGGCGATTCACCAGTTTCTAGTTCAACAAACGGGTCGTCGTTAATAATAGTTTCGCCAACCGATATTTTATATTGATCAATGTCGAAGGCAAGTGATTTTTCAAGAACTTTATATATATTATTATTTGTTTGTCCATTTTCTTGTAAGGTTTTATATAAAACCAACTCTCTAATTAAGTAGTCTTTTTTACCAGGAGTTATTGGAAAGTCTGAATTAAGTTTTAATTTGTGGTCGATAATCGGTAGTTTTGAAAAATCTTTTAAGTATGCGACTTCGAGTTGATTATTTGAAGCTTTAATATAATATTTATCGCCGAAAATTTGTTTTGCGGTTTCATCAATTTTTACAAGCTCCTCGCTATCTGTTGTTATAAGCAAGGATTCATCAAAATTTTTATTTATACTTACCGCCTCCTTAATTTGTTCCAAGGCCGAATTGTAACCAGTTTCTGGCTTTAAAATTTGTTCAATGTCGGTATTTGGTAATGGATTATATATATTAACCTCGTTTACTATAGATTGTTTAACGGCTTGAGCGGTGGTTGATTGTTCTAAACCAACCTCTTGAAGTTTTTTGTACAACAATATTTCTTTTGACAATAAATCTTGATCTCTATCGCCATATTCTAGACCAGTATAATTAAATTCACATTTTAAATTACCCTCTGTTCCGCTAATTTTTATAGTCGCATCTTTACCAAATACATAATCAAGAGCACCGTCTTCGTCAGTTATCGTTGTTTCATTAACAACCTCTTCGGTTGAGGAAATGTTTAAATCTTTGTTAACCACTTCTTCCGGCACTTTATCGGTGATCTCGTTTTCTAAATCCAAGTTTTCAACATTAGAAACGTTGTTTTCTTCAAGTTTTGGAGTGTTGATTTGATTATTTAGTTCATCGGTTGGTAATGCGGTTGAATTATTGTTTTGTTCCAAAATAACCGTTTCAAGAGGCTTAATTTCGATATCCTCGGTGTTTATTGGTGTTGAATTTAATCCACTTACATCATTATTTTCAGGTCCAATAAGTTCGTTTTTAATTTCTAATTCGCTTAGATTGTTAGGATTTGTTCCATTAACAACTTCTTCGGTTGAGGAAGTGTTTAAATCTTTGTTGACTATTTCTTCGGGTACCTTGTCATCAAAAACATAAACAACTTCTTGTTTATTTTTAGTATTATTATCAATTTCTTCGTTTGTTGAATCTAAATTTTTGTTTTCATTTGATTCGGTTGATTCTGTAATTACCTCGTTAGAAGGTTTATTATTAATTTCTTTATCACCGTCTGTTCCAAGGTCTTTTTTTACCGTTTCTTTTTTAAGATCTTCTTTTATCTTCTCATCA
>CAZAXS010000028.1:2842-6863 GCA_964489205.1 uncultured Gammaproteobacteria bacterium | reverse complement strand
TTATATTAATTTTTATCTAACTTTATAAAACTAGTTACCAACAGCAATTGCCCTACAAATAAACTAACAAAATAATGGTCAAACAAACCAATTACAATTATTGCTAAAATTACAAATTTATTAAGCGAAGAATAGTAAAACAATGAAAAAACTAATAACAAACCAACTAAACCAACTTGTGCCAGTAGAAATAACCACGAATTATGAATCGGCTGAATTTCGTAACCATTTAAACTTGTATTATTGTCTATTAATTTTTTTTGATAACCAGCAAATCCCAAACCAAACACCCAGTTACCACCAATGTCTTTTTGAAAAGCACCGTATCCGCTTAAACGCTCTGACGTTGATTTGTTCTCCAAATAATTATTTGCAGTAAAACGTGATAAATATAAATTGTTATACACGACAAATACAAAAACTATTGTTAAAAACATGGTTAACAAAATTTTAAAATTATTTTTAATATACTGCGTTTGGCCCACCAGTAATAACAAACCAATAATAAGACCAAAAATTGCTGAACGAGAAAACGTTAACATTAACGCACCAACTAAAAAGCTAGTTAAAACATTCTCCCAGCGTAGAAATTTTTCTGAAAATAACTTTTTCCTGTAATTAGTAAAAAGCAAGATTACCAACACTAGATATCCGCCCAAAATATTTGGATGTGGCAAACCCCCATAGGCGCGCATTATTCTATCATTACCGTTTAAAATCACAGCTGTACCAGGCTGAGCAGGCAAATGTTCGGCCACACCCAACCAAGTTGAAGCAAATTGATATTGCGCAAACCACTGCCACCATACCCATAAGGCCAACATCAAACCACCCAAAATAAAGCCGGCTATCAATTTGTGTTTATGACTTTCAAAATCACTATGAAGTAGTGAAAATAAAAATAATAACAATAATAACCATTGACCTAAAATGAAATAACCAAGCAAACTGTTATTCAAAATAATTGTTTGTAATGTTAAATAGATTATTAAAACAGCAAAAATAAGATACCACTTATTATTTAATAATAACTTTTTACCCGCTTTAAACCACTGCCACAATAAAACAAAACTTGTACTGAATATTATAATTTGACTAATATATAAACTCACCCGCCCCATTTCAAACGGCGCCCCATTAACATAGTCATCACTAATTATCAAACGCGCCTGCCACCACAAAAGAAAGCCGGAAATAAATAGTAAATAGTTAGTGATTTTTTTAAGCATAGTTAGTGTAGCGGTCAACTAATTGACGCCATTTATCATAATATTCTTGTCGACGATCATAGCTGTGCATTTTAATCATTTTATTATTTGCCACAACCCCCTTATTTTTATTTAACTGTGCTTTTAATAAAGTCGGCATAATTTTTAATTCAATTTTTTTGGTTACTGTCTCTAGAAAATCATAATCGATTATTAGAGCTGACAATCTTTTTATTATTTTATGAAAAATACTTGGATTAACTAATCGTCGTGAGTAAGGTTGCACAGGTAAATTATTGGGAAAGTTTTTTAAGAGTTCTGAATTTTGTTGACGAATGTTAAGTAAAATTCTATTTGGATCATAAATAGGTAACAACTGAGCCAACCAGTATTTCAAGTAAACATCCTCTTGCAAACTAACATCATACAAAGACAAATCCGTTTCATTTATGAAGAAAGTTGGATCGATTTTATTTTTTTTGTCATTTTTTTGTGGTCGCAAATGAAAAATCTTCAACAACCCCAAAACCATAAACCTAGACAACCACAATCTCTTATTACTAACAACAATAAATAAATCAATATCACCATCAACGCAACTATTGTTATAAGCCAAAGAATTACAAATAAACACCGCTTTAACAAAAGGAATTAGTGAAATTATTGTTACTATTTTTTTTGCAATTTCGTATTTAATAAACGAATCACGATAATTTAGTTGACGTTGGTCAATGTCTTTTTCGTTATTACATAAAAACAAAAAACCCTGTTTTTCATTTATTATGTTTTGTTTTTTTAACAAATCAATTGCTTTTAAATATTCTTTAAAAGATAGTTCAACCGTTCTATTATCAACCATTAAATACTGCCATAACTCAATAATTGTTAAAGGGTAATTAAAAACGGAAAAATATGACAAGGTATTAATAACCGCTCTTTTTATTTCGTCCATACAAAACTATTTTACCTTTTTATATTCATTTTTACCATTGACATAAATATAAAATTATATTAAACATTATAATCAACTCGCAAATTAAAAAGGAAGAAAAATGTGTCAACAGAAATTACTGTGTATTGATATTAATGGCAAACTCAAAGAAACCCATGAAAAAACAAGCGTTACCATTACCTCACCTTCGAAAGGTTTAGCTGAAAAAGTCATTAAATTAGATGGTATTTTCGTTGAGATAAAAGGTAAAAACAAAAAAGTTTTCGTTATCAACAAACTTTATAACTGGGAAGTATTTGTTCCTTCCACTCGCTTTATCTTGAGATTTTATGGGAAAATTAAAGCCCTCTCCTCCAATGAAATGATTATAGCTACCCATAACAAAAAAACAAAAGAAAGAATTGAGGGCCTAGATGTTGTAATCGAAGAATTTAATGATCTTTACCATGTGAATTTTTATAAATAATTGCAAAAACCACCAAGTCAGACTTGGTGGTTTATTTATTTACTTTAATATCTTCTTTAAATACTGCCCGGTAAAACTTTCCGTAACCTTTGCCACATCTTTTGGCGTTCCTTGAGCAACCACTGTCCCACCTTTGTCGCCACCACCGGGACCCATATCAATTATCCAATCAGCCGCCTTAATAACATCAAGTTGGTGCTCAATAATTAAAACAGAATTTCCTTTATCAACCAATTGATGAAGCACTAAGAGTAATCGATTTATATCTTCAAAATGCAATCCTGTTGTTGGCTCATCAAGAACATAAAGAGTTTTGCCGGTTGATTTTCTAGCTAACTCAGTTGCCAGTTTTATTCTCTGCGCTTCACCACCAGACAAAGTTGTTGCTGATTGTCCCAATTTTATATAGCCCAGACCCACTTCTTTAAGCGTTGAAAGTTTTTGACGAATCGCTGGTACGTTAGCGAAAAAACTATTTGCCTCTTCGACCGTCATATTCAAAACTTCAGAGATGTTTTTACCTTTATAGTGAACCTCCAAGGTTGATTGATTATATCTTTGGCCATGACACTCGGAACATTCAACATAAACATCGGGTAAAAAATTCATTTCTATTCTTACTAAACCATCGCCCTGACAAGCTTCACAACGACCACCTTTTACATTAAAACTAAACCTTCCTGGTTGATAACCACGCATTTTTGCTTCTGGTAATTGAGCAAATAAATCTCTAATCGGTGTAAACAAACCCGTATAAGTCGCTGGATTTGATCGTGGTGTTCGACCAATAGCTGATTGATCTATATCGATAATCTTATCAATGTTTTCGACACCTTTAATCTCTTTATGCGCTTCAGGTACATCTTTAGAATGATAAAAATGTCTTAGTAATGATTTGGATAAAATGTCGGTCATTAAAGTAGATTTACCCGAACCAGAAACACCGGTAATACAAACGAATTTGCCTAGCGGAATTTTTACATCAATATTTTTTAAGTTAAAAGCCGAAGCACCGATGATTTCCAAAAATTTGCCATTACCTTTTCGATATGACTTTGGCATCATAATTTTTTTCTCACCTGACAAATATTTACCCGTTAATGATTGCTTACTTTTTTTTATTTGCGCTGGCGTCCCAGCAGCAATAACATTACCACCATGAGCTCCAGCACCCGGCCCAATATCAACTACATAGTCTGCTTCTAATATCGTAGCTTCATCGTGCTCTACCACGATTACTGTATTACCTAGGTCACGCAATTTTTTTAGCGTCTCTATTAATCGATCGTTATCACGTTGGTGCAGACCAATCGATGGTTCATCCAATATGTACAAAACCCCAACTAATGACGAACCAATTTGTGTGGCCAAACGAATGCGCTGAGCCTCACCTCC
>CAZAXS010000028.1:0-2742 GCA_964489205.1 uncultured Gammaproteobacteria bacterium | reverse complement strand
ACGTAAACGCTTACCATTACACTCAGGACATAAATTCACGCGCATGTATTTCTCAATTTCACCACGAATAAAATCAGAGTCTGTTTCTTTATAACGACGCTCTAAATTTGGTATAACACCTTCGTAAGTACCATTATATTCACCGTTGAAACTTCCGCCAGAAATATTCATTTGATATTTTTGATCGCTAGTTCCGTATAAAACAACATTTAAATGTTTCTTATCCAGTTTTTCCACTGGCACGTCCAAAGAAAATTTATACTCTTTTGCTACTCTTTCTAACATGCGCATGTACCAACCTTGATTTGCAGCCGAACGCGACCAGGGTCTAATTGCCCCTTCATTAAGAGTTAAACGTTTGTTTGGAATTACCAAATCAACATCAACCTCAAGCATAGTCCCAAGTCCACTGCATTTCTGACAAGCGCCGTGCGGACTATTAAAAGAAAAATTTCTCGGTTCAATTTTTGGTAAAGAAAAACCACACGATGGACAAGCCAATCTTTGGTTAAACATTATTTGACTTTCAATTTTATCTGCTTCCATTACCGTCACCAAACCATTACCCAAATCTAAAGCTGTTTCTAAAGAATCATTTAATCTTTTTTTCTCGTCTGAGCTTACCAAAAAACGATCAACCACTACACTAATTGAATGTTTTTTTTGTTTATCAAGTGGCACGGCTGCCGCTTCATCAATTGGGTAAAGCTGACCATTAAGCATTAATCTTACATAGCCCGCTTTTTTTAATTCCATTATCAAACCACGGTGCTCGCCCTTTTGATCAACCACCACCGGCGCCATTAAATAAATTTTTTTATCATTAAAATTTTTGTTCACTCGACTTATAATCTCGTTAATTGTTTGACTCTTAATCGGCTTATCACATTTTGGACAATATGGCTGGCCCACACGAGAGAATAACAAGCGTAAGTAGTCGTGAATTTCAGTAATAGTACCAACGGTCGAACGCGGATTAGCCGAGGTCGTCTTTTGATCAATAGAGATTGCCGGTGACAAACCATCGATATGATCAACATCGGGCTTGTCCATTAAACCTAAAAACTGACGAGCATAAGCCGACAACGACTCAACATAACGGCGTTGACCTTCTGCATAAATTGTGTCAAAAGCCAAAGACGATTTGCCCGATCCAGATAAACCGGTAATAACCACAAACTTATCTCTTGGTAAATCAAGGTCAATGTTTTTTAAATTATGCACCCTTGCCCCACGGATGCGAATAACATTATTAGTCATGAAAAAAATTGTTAAACTGGCGGACATTATATGCCAAATTGACGTTTTCGTCAACCACGCTGAAAAGACTTTTATAAAAACATGCAGGCAGATAATTCAGTATTTTAATTGTCTTCTATTAATTTTTTATCAATTTTTGTGCTAGTATGTTCTTACTATGACCTCACTTCTTAGTCGAGCCAAAAACCTTCCCAATCAACCTGGTGTTTACAAATTTTTTAATGCTAATGGTCAACTACTTTACATTGGCAAAGCCAAAAATTTAAAAAATAGAGTCACGAGTTACTTTCAAAAAACCAGACAATTAACACCAGTTAAAATTGACATGGTAAATAACGTTTCGGTGATTGATTATATTGTTGTTAATAATGAAACCGAAGCCCTACTACTTGAAACAACCTTAATAAAAAAACATAAACCACCTTACAACATTGATTTAAAAGACGATAAAAGTTGGTATTTTATTGCCTTAAGCAAAGAAGATTTTCCAAAGTTTTTTTTGATTAGATATCGTGATATTTTAAAAAATAAAACCATTAAACACAAAATTGTTGCTGGTCCGTTTTTCTCTGGTTTTGATGCGCGTCAATTAATGATTCTGTTAAAACAAATTTTTCCATTCCACGAGCCAAAAGGCGCAATGGTAGAAATTAATAATAAAAAAGGAACACCGTTTCACTTGGGTAGATATATTAATCAAGCAAACTTAACTAAAAAAGAATGGCAAGAACAGGTTAATCAATTACTAAAAATAATTAACGGCAATAACAAGGCTCTACTCGATTTATTAACGATACAAATTAATCAGCAAGCCAATAACCTAAACTTCGAACGCGCACAGATACTAAAAAATAGATTGATCGCGCTCCAAAAAATAAAACAAAAACAAAACGTCGTTAATACCAAAAATATTAATGAAGATTATGTTGCCATTATCAGCAGTGATAATTATGGTGTGGCTGGAATAATTCAAATAAGAAACGGTAGTATTATTAATAAACAAACGATCGAGGTTAGTGGTGATAAAACAGAACAATGGAGCCAAGCGCTGAATATCTTTTATCCACCCGATCATTTACCAGTAAAAAAAATATATTGCAACTCAAACGACTTTTTTTCTGAAATACAATTACTATGTGTAAAAACAAAAAGACAAAAAGAGCTAATGACCATCGCCGAAGAAAACGCCAGTCAAATATTGGCTAAAAAATTAAAAATAAAATCAGATCAAGCAACAAGACGAATTAACGCGCTTAATGATTTAAAAAATGCGCTTAATTTACAAACCCTACCCAAAAGAATTGAATGCTACGACATTTCAAATTTTCAAGGTAAACACATGGTTGCCTCGATGACCGTTGCCATTGATGGCGCACCGAATAATAAACACTATCGCCGTTTTAAAATTAAGACCTTAGACGGTATTGACGATCCACGAGCTATGGCCGAGGTACTTTCTCGTCGTTTGAAACATAAAAATTG
>CAZAXS010000027.1:0-6905 GCA_964489205.1 uncultured Gammaproteobacteria bacterium | reverse complement strand
AAATAAAAACAGCCAACTACTTGAGTTGACTATTTTTTAGAGACAAATAAATTTATAGAGTTTTAACTTCTAGTAAGTTAAGATTTTCTTTCTGCCCCAATGGTTCGCCGGTCAAGACAACCACTCTTTCGCCTTGCTTAGCAATTTTATTCTTCTTTACAACGGCCACCATTTCTTTAACCAAAGCCTCAAAATTTTTAACCGTATCGACCAAATAACTGCGTGTTCCCCAAACTAAACTCATTTTATTCTGTACATCCACTTGGTTGGTTATAACAACAATTTCTGTTTTACATGGTCGGTGCCTAGCAATCATTCGGGCTGTAAAACCAGAAAAGCTAGCCGCTATTATTGCCTTAGCATTAGCGTCTTTAGCTAATTCATTAGCAGCACTGGCTACAGCTTCGGCTTTAGTAGATTTACTTCCATTTAAAAAATCAGCTGGTAAGTTGTCGTAACTTGATTTTTGCGTAGCCTCAATAATCTTTCTCATTGTATCAATTACTTTAACTGGATATGAACCGTATGCCGTCTCGCCGGACAACATAACCGCGTCTGTTTTATCAATAACTGCATTAGCTACATCAGACACTTCAGCTCGAGTTGGTCGTGGATTTTTTGTCATAGACTCTAACATCTGCGTCGCCACAATCACTGGTTTTCCCGCCTTTAAACACTTACTAATTATTTCTTTTTGAATTATCGGTACCATCTCCTGAGGTGTTTCTAAACCCAAATCACCACGTGCGATCATGATGCCGTCGGCCGTTTGAATAATCTTATCAATATCGTTAACTGCTTGCTCTTTTTCAATCTTAGCAATAATCCAAGGTTCAGACGTTTTTTTATTATACTTTTTAATATTTTTTCTCAAACTAACCACATCTTTATGTGAGGTAACAAACGACAATGCCACCATATCGATGTTTAAAGTCAAACCAAACTTTAAATCCTCAAGGTCTTTTTTTGTTAGACTTGGTAAGTCAATTTTTGCACCCGGGAAATTCATACCTTTATGTGTTTCTATAACACCGTCTGTTTCAGCTAAAGCCAAAACAAAATGACCTTTAATTTCCAAAGTTTTTAACTCTATAACACCATCATTAATTAAAATCTCTTTTCCTTTTTTAGCATAATTGGCAATTGGAAATTGAGCTGGTAAAAAATGTTTAGCTTTAAATTTTTTTAAAATCGCATTGCCTTCTTTGCCACTAACTAAACGTTCTTGTTGCTCCCAATACAAAATTAAAATATCACCAGCCGAAATTTTAATTGGCTTTTCTAGTTCACCCACTCTAATTTTCGGTCCTTGCAAGTCCTGCATAATACCAATTGGTGAATGCATTTCTTTAGAAACACGTCTTAGTCTTTCAACCAAAATTTTGTGAGACTCATGAGTGTTGTGAGAAAAATTTAAACGGGCAACATTCATACCCGAAGCAATCATTTTTTTTAATACCGCTGGACTTTCAGAAGCCGGTCCAATAGTAGCAACGATTTTCGTTCGTTTCAGTTGATTATTCATATTTTGATTTTATGTATTTATTTAAAAAAATTAATTTTACAAGCATATTTGCCAATTATCGGCATCTGCCAATAGCGTCCTTGAATTACCGAAATAATCCCAATAGCCGAAGCTAAGATAATCGCCAAATATAAAACCGCGCCAACAAATGGAAGCCAAAAAACTAGCCAGCCAATCAACCAACAGATAAACAATAGCATCCCCTGCTTAGCGTGAAATTGTACAAACTGATTGTCTGGTTTTAATAACAATGGAATTAAAAATAAAATCCATAGATAAGAAAAAATAGCCAAAACTTTATCCTGTTCGGCTAACTTATTACTATACTCAGTCTTTTTCAATTTCATATTTTGCGTCATTATAATGCCTAATTTTATTAAATTGGTCAATAGTAAGTTTAAATATTTTTATTAAAACATAACCAACCAAAGCATAAACAAATGGCTGACTAAGCAAATTTAACCAAGTCCACCACTGTTTTAGCCAAAAAATTTGAACCACTGACCAAATAAATCCAATCCAAAAAGCTTTAGTTATTAGCCATTTGATTCTTTTATTTTCATCAATAAATATATTATTATTCCAACTCAACAATATAATCCAAAATATAAGTTGGCTAAAATAAACAGCTAAGTAAGTTTGCCACAATGGTTGTAATGGCCAATAGTTGTGCTGACTAAAGACAATCGCAATCATTGCCAAAGAAACAAACACGAGTGGCAAAACATTTTTATAATTATTTTTGATAAATAACACTATCGTTTTCATATTTACTATTATAAAACAAATAATCCGCTAAACGAAGTTGTTTAACGGATTACTTTAAAGTTTATAATTTTTACATCATGCCCATACCGCCGTGCATTCCGTGGCCAGCATGTTCACGTTCTTCTTTTTTTTCTGGAATATCAGTAACTATTGCCTCGGTTGTAATAAATAAAGCGGCTACAGAGGCAGCGTTTTCTAAGGCTGAGCGGGTTACTTTTGTTGGATCAATAATACCCGACTCTACCAAATCTTCGTATTTGTCAGCGTAAGCATTGTAACCAAAATTATTTGTTAATTTTTTAATTTCTTCAACCACAACCGAACCGTCCTTACCTGCGTTTTCAGCAATCATTTTTGCTGGCGCCTCTAAAGCTTTTCTCAAAATATTTAAACCGATTCTTTCTTCATCATTTACCACAATACTATCTAAAACCGGTAAGGCTCGTAACAAGGCAACGCCACCGCCAACAACAATCCCTTCTTCAGACGCAGCTTTTGTGGCAGCTAACGCATCTTCAATGCGATGTTTTTTTTCTTTCATTTCTACCTCGGTTGCAGCGCCAACTTTAATCACGGCTACACCACCGGACATTTTTGCTAAACGCTCTTGTAATTTTTCTTTATCAAAGTCACTATCACTGTTTTCAATTTCTTTCTTAATCTGTGAAATTCTTTCTTTAATAGCTGACTCATCACCTTTGCCCTCGACGATAGTAGTATGTTCTTTACTAGCCTTTACCTTTCTAGCACGTCCCAGCATGCCAATGTCAGCTGATTCTAATTTAAGTCCAACCTCCTCAGCGATAACACGTGCACCCGTTAAAACAGCAATATCTTCTAACATGGCTTTACGACGATCACCAAAACCAGGAGCTTTAACTGCAAGCGTGTTAAAGGTACCTCTAAGTTTATTTACAACTAAGGTAGCCAAAGCCTCACCGTCAACGTCTTCAGCAATAATTACCAACTCTTTTCTACCCATCTGAGCTAATTTTTCCAAAACTGGTAAAATATCTTGAATTGATGATATCTTTCGATCGGTGATCAAGATAAAAGGATCTTCATATTCCGCCTCCATTCTTTCGGAATTAGTAACCATGTATGGCGAAACGTATCCCTTATCAAATTGCATTCCCTCAACCACCTCTTTTTCAATGCCAAAACTTTGAGATTCTTCAACTGTAATAACGCCGTCCCTACCAACGCTATCCATAGCTTCAGCAATTACTTTGCCAATCGCTGGATCGTTAGCAGAAATTGATGCTACCTGAGCAATCTCTTGTGAAGATTTAACTGGCTTAGAAATCTTTTTCAACTCTTCAACAATCGCTTTAACACCTTTATCTATACCAGCTTTTATCATTAAAGGACTTGAACCGGCGGTCACATTTTTTAAGCCCTCAGCTACAATTGCTTGTGTTAAAATTGTGGCTGTGGTTGTACCGTCACCAGCAACATCATTGGTTTTTGAAGCAACTTCTTTAACCAACTCAGCGCCAATATTTTCAAACTTGTCTGGTAACTCAATTTCTTTTGCCACTGAAACACCATCCTTTGTTATTGTTGGACTGCCGTAGCCTTTATCTAAAATAACATTACGACCTTTTGGTCCTAAAGTAACTTTAACTGCGTTTGCTAATTGATCAACGCCTTTTTTAATTGCTTGACGAGCAGCTTCATCAAAAATAATTTGTTTTGCCATATATTTAACTTATTCAATAATCGCCATGACATCGCTGGCACTTAAAATTAAATAATTTTCTCCGTCAATTTTAAATTCATCAGGAGAATATTTTTTAAAAATAACTTTATCGCCAATTTTGATATCTATTGGCATTCTTTTGCCGTCAGCGTCGAATTTGCCAGCCCCAATTGCAATTACCTCGCCTTGTTCTGGTTTTTCTTTACCAACGGTTTCTGGGATAATAATCCCACTACTTGTTTTTTCTTCCTTAGCTAAAGGTTTAACGACAATATTGTCGGACAACGGTTTTAACTTCATAAAATTTAATCTTTTAATAAATTATTTACTTTTTGCTTTTAGCACTCTATTAATACGAGTGCTAACTGGACTTTATTTTACCTTTAAATATTACTATGTCAACACCAATAATTAAAAATTCATTCCCGCTTTTATTATAAAACTAGCACTAGTTTCAGCGCACATTATTGACAATTACTTAAATATATACTATTATAAAAAATTACGCATAAATGTGTAATAATAATAAACAAAAGCAATAAAAAGTTGCTTTGGAACATTAACAAATCAATGGAGTTAACATGGTACTTTCTTTGTTATATCAGTATTCTATTCCAATAATACTATTATTGGGTATATTGATCGTCGTATTTAATTCATTTGTAATCGCAAAGGGCGGACAAATAATCTATCTGGAACGTCGTTTTTTTGGCAAACCAATGCCTGACGGAAGAACCGTTGCATTAAAAGATGAGGTAGGTTTTCAGGCAAGAGTTCTTGGACCGGGATTTCACTTTATCACACCTTTTATTACAAAAGTTACAAGAAAAGAAAATTTTTACACCGTTGAAAAAAACATGGTCGGTCTGGTTCGGGCTATTACTGGCTCACCCATTCCACAGGGCCAAGTCATGGCAAAAAGAGTTGAATGTAATCTTTTTCAAGACGGTGAAGCATTTTTAAAGAATGGCGGAGAAAAAGGCCCGCAACTTGACTACTTACCAGAAGGCGAATATATAATTAACCGCTATTTATTTGAGATTACACAAGTAGAAGCAATAATAGTTGGCGATGATGAGATAGGCTTCGTTGAATCAATTGCTGGCTCGCAGGTTGTTCGTGAAGGTGGTAACTTCGGCTCTCCAGTTGATTGTAATAATTTTCAAGATGCTAATGCTTTCCTGGAAAAAGGAGGACAGAAGGGACCGCAAATCGCATTCTTAACACCGGGTTTCTACAGAATTAATTTACTCATGTTTCAGGTAAAGAATATGTCGATAACCAAAATTCCCGGAGGAAAACTTGGCTTAATTGAGGCGACTGATGGCGCAAGAATTCCAGAAGGAAGGTTGTTGGCTAAAAAGATTCATGGTCATAATAACTTTTTTGACGGCGAAGCATTTATCAGAAACGGAGGTGAAAAAGGTCGTCAAATTGATGTATTAATGCCGGGAACCTATCGTCTCAATCCAGTTCTTTTTAAGGTTATTGAAATTGCAGATTGGACAAACATATTAGCTGATGAGGTTGGAATTGTCACAATTAATGAAGGTAAACCCATTACAGATCCTTCAAAAATTGCTGCTGAGGAGTTGCCAATGGGAACTCACAATAACTTTCAAGACCCGGATGCTTTTTTGAATGCAGGCGGTCAAAAAGGATTGCAAATACCCGTTCTTCGAGCTGGAAACTATGCAATTAATCCTTGGTTCGCGTTTATTGAAAAAGTTCCAATGATCCGCGTAGATATAGGTTTTTGTGGCGTTGTAACAAGTTACGTCGGTCCAGAAGGAAATGACTTAACCGACGATAATGTAAACGCAAAAATTGTTTCTAACGGTAATAAAGGAATTTGGGCCGACCCTCTTCAACCAGGTAAACACCCGGTTAACACTAAAATTTCTAAAGTTGATATCGTTCCAACGACACAGATTTTATTAAATTGGGCCGACAACCGTACATCTGCTCATGAACTTGATTCAAATTTGGCTACCATCACCCTAAGAACAGCTGATGCTTTCAATGTTAACATGGATGTTTCAGTAATAATTCACATTCCAATGCGTAACGCGCCCAAAGTAATCGCAAACTTAGGTAGCGTAAAAAACATGATCTCACAAGTTCTTGAACCAGCGATTAGTTCGCATTTTCGTAACGCAGCGCAATACATTAAAGCTCTCGATCTCTACACAGAGAGAAAAGAGTTACAAAGCAAAGCAAAGCTTCACATTGATGAGGTGTTAAAAGTACACCACATTGATTCAAAGGATACGCTTATAGCTGACGTAGTACTGCCGGTTGAGTTAACAAAAATTGTAACCGACAAACAAATCGCTGAACAAGAGAAAAAAACATACGCTACCCAAAAAGAAGCGCAAATTGAAAGACGTGGATTGGAAAATGAAACCGCACAAGCAAACATGCAGACTCAAGTTGTTGAGTCAGAAAGAAATGTTGATATCCAAAAAAATATTGCCGCTGGAAAAGTAATGGAAGCAGAGGGCTTTAAAAAAGCTGCAATTCTTAGTGCTGAAGGTAGAGCTGAAAGTGCTAAACTTGAGGCAACAGGTAAAGCAGCGGCTACAAAATTAAACGCTGAAGCAGATGCTGAAGCCATACAAAAAGTCGGAGCCGCGGAAGCACATGTTATTCTAGCAAAAGGCACCTCAACTGCCGAAGCATACAAACTTGAAGTTGCAGCCATGGGGCAAGATAACTTTGGCAAAATTAAAGTTATTGAACAACTAGCTGCACATAAAGTCAAGTTAATTCCGGAAAACATTATTGTCGGCGGAGAAAATGGATCAAGTTCTGTTGAAAATTTTCTAGCAATTTCAATGTTAGAAAAACTCACTGGAAAGCCATTTTCAAATTTAACTAAAAATCAATAAAACTTTTAAACCCATCTTT
>CAZAXS010000026.1:0-7267 GCA_964489205.1 uncultured Gammaproteobacteria bacterium | reverse complement strand
AAAACAAAAAGATTAAAAAAATTAATAGCCACATTATTATTTTTATTTAGTATTTTGTTTTTATCTGCTGAGCAAATTTTAGCAGCTAGTATTTATTTGGCGCCGGCTAGTTCCAGTGTTAATCTTGGTAGTAATTTTAGTTTAGGTGTTTATGTTAGTAGTCCAGATGAAAGTGTTAACGCTATTTCTGGTTCCTTATCGTTTAATAAAGACAAATTGGAGGTAGTGTCTGTGGCAACTGGCGGTAGTATTTTTAATTTTTGGGTAAAAGAACCATCATATTCTAATGCTAGTGGTAATATTAGTTTTGAAGGTTTAATTCTTAATCCTGGTTATCAGGGGAAAACAGGAAAAATATTTAGTGTAACATTTAAAGCAAAAAGTGCGGGCGCTACTAGCGTGTCTTGGTCGTCTTCGTCAATACTAGCTAACGATGGTTTTGGTACAAATATATTAAAAGGCATGGGCGCTTCAAATATAAATATTGTCGGCCCTGATTCAGCTGAAAAGAAGGAGGAGGTTGAGGTTAAAAAAGAAGAAGTTAGTAGCAAGCCGTCAGTAAACACAGAGCAGGTAACAAGTAAGACGGGACCTCGAATTCCAGCTATATATTCATCAACTCATCCTGATCAAAGCCAGTGGTATCAAACTAATAATTTGAGATTTAACTGGGCTTTACCAACTGGAGTTAACAAAATCAAAACTTTGCTTGATAAAAATCAATATTCTTCACCAACAGTTGTTAATAATGTCTCAAGTAGAAAGGATTATTATAATGTAACCGATGGTGTTTGGTATTTTCATTTACAACATGGTAACGAAAATGGTTGGAGCGACGTTGCTCATTATAAAGTTCAGATTGATTCTAAAAAACCTTCTGCGTTTAATATAGAAACTATTAAAAGTGATAGCTTGCCACTACAATTACAATTTAATTCATCTGATGAGTTGTCCGGAGTTGACCGTTATGAGATTTCAATTGACGGCTCTAGTGTTATAACTTGGAAAGATGACGGTTCTAAAATTTTTAAAGTTAATGACGTTGCCCCAGGTAAACATCTTTTAGCAGCAAAAGCTTACGATCGTGCTGGTAATTATCTGACAAATTTATACGAGTTCAAAACCGAAGCGACCTTAAAAGAAAACAACTCATTTAAAGAAGCTGATTTTAAGGTGACTAATGTTCCTAAGAAAAAATTTAGTTTTAGTGCTTATTTAACAAAAAATCACGACGTAATTAATGCTTATATTAAGGTCATGTTAATATTTTTCATGGCCCTTTACGTGGCCTTGTTGTTCGTTAAATATAGGCCTTGGGAAAAGTGTGCTAATAAATTTAAAAACAAAGCTCAAATATTTTTTGAAGCCTATATTGAGTTAAGGCAAGAGGTTGAGGATCATTTAGTAGCTTTAAATAGTGTCAAAAAAAGAAGAGAATTAACAAGAGAAGAGTCGCGATTGGCTAGAGTTTTAAGTAAAAAAATTAAGGAAATAAACGATAAAATAAAATAACTCCTATTTTAACAAGTTTAATTATATATTTGTGTTATTTTTATGTTGCAATAAAACTTTTTTGATTTGGTTTTAAAATATCGATTTAGGGGGTATAATATACTTAAATTATTTATATATTTATGGCAAAAACAGTGAAAATCGCAATCAATGGCTTTGGTCGTATTGGCCGAGCAGCGTTAAAAGTAGCGTTAGCAAAAAAAGAAGTCGAGGTGGTGGCAATAAATGACTTAACCGATAACGCAACTTTGGCTCATTTATTTAAGTACGACACTATGTATAGAACTTTCCCGGGTAAGATAGAGGTTAAGCCGGGTAAGCTAATAATAAACGGGAAGACAATTGTTGTTAGCGCTGAAAAAGATCCAAGTAAATTACCTTGGAAAAGTTTAGGCGTGGATGTTGTTTTAGAGTGTACCGGAGTTTTTCGTTCTAAAGAAAAGTGTCTGCCACATATTCAAGCTGGCGCAAAAAAAGTTATTATTTCAGCACCTGCTGATGATAAAAATGTCCCAACTTTTGTTTTGGGTATTAATGAGAATAAATATAAAAATCAGTTAGTTATAAACAATGCTTCTTGTACTACCAATAGTGCGGCTCCAGTTATGGCGATAGTAGAAAAACATTGGGGAGTTGCTAAAGCAATGTTAACAACTATTCACTCCTATACCGCCGATCAAAATTTAGTTGATGGTCCTCACAAAGATCTGCGTCGGGCTCGTTCGGCTGCGCAAAATATTGTTCCAACTTCAACTGGTGCCGCTAAGGCGGTAGGTGAAACTATGCCCAAGCTAGTTGGTAAGTTTGATGGAATTTCTGTGCGTGTGCCTACGCCAGTAGTGTCTTTATCTGATTTTGTGATCTTAACCAAAAAAAATACTACAGTAGAGGAGGTTAAAGCTGTTCTAAAAAAGGAAGCTAAATTAGCTTCTTGGAAAGGGATTTTACAGGTTAGTGAAGAGCCTTTGGTGTCTTCGGATTTAATTGGTAACCCTTATTCCTCAATTGTTGATTTAAACATGACTAATGTGGTAGATGGCAACCTAGTTAAAATAGTTGCTTGGTATGATAACGAATGGGGTTATTCGAATCGTCTGGTTGAATTAGCCATTAAAGTTAGTAAGTAAAATTAATAAACAACGGTTATGTCTTGTGAGCTAATTGTGGTTGTGCCCGCCCATAACGAGTCCAAAAGACTTCCGCTTGTTTTGTCCGATTATATACAGATTTTTGAGACTAACAAATTGAACTATAAATTTATTGTTGTTAACAATAAATCGACCGATAATACCGCAACTGTTATTAATAATTTGAATTTTACAAATGTAACTGTTGTAAATGAAGATAGACTAGGTAAGGGCAGGGCAGTTAAAACCGGTTTTGAACACGCGCTTGAAGCAGGTTGTGATTATGTTGGTTTTGTTGATGCTGATGGTTCAACAACGGCAAAAGAGTTTTTGCGTTTGTATAATATGGCTAAAAGTTTTGACGGTGTAATTGCTTCTCGATTATTACCAGGTTCTCAGGTTTACGGACGTAGTTTTTCTCGTCAGACAGTGTCAAAATTGTTTAAATTAATTAGAAATTTTTTCGTCTACATGCCTTTTTCTGATACACAATGTGGGGCAAAGGTTTTTAGGAGCGAGGCGATAAACGCAGTTCTAAAAGATTTGACAATAGATGATATGGCTTTTGATGTTCAGTTGCTGTTGAGTTTATATAATAAAAGATATTTAATTAGAGAGGAGCCAAGTATTTGGGTTCATACTGGTAATTCCGCCACCTTTAATTCATTAACTTCGTTAATAAAAAATGGCTGGAAAATGTTTAAATCTTTGTTAAAAATAAAAAAAGACGCTTAATTTTTATTGACCATTAATTTAATATAAACAATAAATACAAATTATATGAGTACAAATTATCCAAGTGGAAAAAAGAATATATTAATATTTGGTGGCGCTGGCTTTATTGGTAGCCATCTTTGTTCCGAATTAATTAGAGAAAATAATGTTATTTGTGTTGATAATTTTAGCACCAGTCATGTTGAAAATATTAGATTCTTATTACAAAATCCCAACTTTGAGTTTATTAGACACGATGTTAACGAGCCTTTAAATCTGGATGATTTACCAGAATTAAAAAAGTTCCAAGTAAAAGTTCAAGGAGTTCAGGAGATATACACTATGGCTTGTCCAACAACAGCTAAAAATTTTTCTGAAAGAGTAATTGATACTTTGTTATCAAATTCAGTTGGAATGAGAAATATGTTAGACACTGCTGTTAAGTACAAAGCCAAATTAGTTCACGCATCTTCGGTGGTTATTTATGGGCCACGAACTAAAGACCGGGTTTTTGTTGACGAGAATGATCTGGGCGAAGTTGATTGTTTGGGACCAAGAGCTTGCTATGACGAGGGTAAACGTTTTGCCGAAACCATGGTCTCGACTTATAGAGATTTTTATAAATTGGATTTTAAAATTGCCAGAATATTTAGAACTTACGGACCTAATATGGTTTTAAATGATGGACAAATGGTGCCAGATTTTATGATTAATGCTCTTGATAATAAGCCCTTGGTTATTTATGGAGATGAAAATTTTTCAACTTCATTATGTTTTGTTCAGGACATAGTTCAGGGATTGGTTAAATTAATGGATAGCCAGTTGTCGGGGCCAATAAATATGGGTAGTGATGTTGAGGTAAAAATTGTTGATGTGGCACGACGAATAATTGAAATAACAAATTCTAAATCACAAATCGTATTTGAAAAGCCGTTATTATTTATGTCTCCACTAGCTTTGCCAAATTTAAAATTAGCAAAAACAGAACTTGGTTGGTTCCCAGTGGTAACGTTAGAGCAGGGATTAGTAAAATCGCTAGATTACATTAGAGCGCATAAACAATTAATGGATACGAGTGAGTTTTTAGAAAGTAATGAAGATTAAGAAAAATATGATGAAAAAAATAATCACAGCAACTTTGTTAGTTTGTTGCTCATTTTTCGGACCAAGTTTAGTTTACGGACAACAAGTACCTGAACTGGTGAAAAACATTAATCCTTCGGTAATATCGGGCGACGTTTCTGATTATTTGATAAACGGAGATTATTTATATTATTCATATAGATTAGCTCAATTGAATAAAAATTTTTTGTATCGTAGGCACATGCAAACTGGTGCAATTGAATTGTTAAGTGATAATTTGGAGTCTTCAGCTAGAAACATGATTATTTTTAATAATCAACTTTTCTATACAACTGGTTATCCAAATATAAGTCATACATTTTTATGGACATATGACGAAAATCTTGGAGAGACAAGATTAATTAAAGAAATTGATGTTGATAGGTTTGATGATGATGGTGCTTGGCCTGAATATCAAATAATTGAAGATGGATTGAATAGCTATTTATACTTTAGTGTTTACGATGAAGAGTTGGAGAAAGAAGTGTGGCGAACAGATGGTAGTAGCTTTGGAACAACAAAGCTGGCTACAGAGTTGGCGGGTAGTGGCGCTTCATTTATTTCCCAGGTATTTAAATATCAAGATCTATTGCTATTTAAAGCTTACGACGCTGTTCATGGTTTTGAGTTGTGGCGTAGTGATGGAACGGTTGGTGGAACCTATATCGTAAAAGATATTAATCCAGGAGCAAATGATTCTTTGATACCAAAGTTTTTTGCTTATAATGATGAGGTTTATTTTTTTGCTGATGATGGTGTAAATGGTTACGAAGTTTGGAAAACAGATGGCACGGAAGCGGGTACGGAAATGTTAAAAAATATCAACTCTACAGGCAGTAGCGTTTCTTATAATAATGAAATGTTCGTTTTTGATGAGCTGCTTTATTTTTCTGCAAGTGATGATGTTAATGGAGGTGAGTTGTGGCGTACAAACGGGACGACTGAAGGAACTGTTTTGTTTAAAGATATAAATCCTGGCCTTGCCAATGGTTTTCCAAGATTGTTTGTAAAGCTTAACAATGATTTCTACTTCAGGGCTAATAATATTGATCATGGTTATGAGTTGTGGCGAAGTGATGGGACGATTGACGGAACGGTAATGGTAAAGGATATTAGGAGCGGCATTGGTAATTCGAATATATCTGAATTAAAAAATATAAACAACACTTTGTATTTTAGTGCTGAAGACGGTGTTAATGGCCGTGAATTATGGAAATCGGACGGAACAGAAATTGGAACAGTCCTGGTAAAAGATTTAAACATTGAGCCAGCTGAATCAAGTATTTCAAATTTTACAAAATACGGTGATAAGGTTTATTTTAGAGCTTATAATGGTTCTGATTTGGTTTATGATGTTTGGGAAACGGATGGTACTAGTGCAAATACTGTGCCAGCAAAATATTTAATGAAGGGAAATTCTTCAAGTATTAGTAATATAGTTAGTGTAGGAAAAAACATATTTTTCTCTGCTGACGATGGAGTAAACGGAGTTGAGCTTTGGAAGTCCGACGGTACGCCTGATGGAACTTTTATGGTTAAAGATATTAATAGTGGCGCAAATAGTTCAGGTCCAATTTATTTAACCAATGTAGATGGTGTTTTATTTTTTAGAGCTAATGATGGAGTAAACGGATGGGAGCTCTGGAAATCGGACGGAACCGAAGCTGGAACGGTGATGGTAAAAGATATTAGGAGTGGTCCAAATAGTTCAAACCCTTATTTTTTGGTTAGCATAAACAGTACTTTATTTTTTAGTGCTAATGACGGAATAAACGGAGCTGAGCTCTGGAAGTCTGACGGAACCGAAGCTGGAACGGTTATAGTGAAAGACATTAATAATGGGTTAAATAATTCAGGTGCTGATTATTTAGTTAATATAAACAATACTTTGTATTTTAGGGCTTATACAGAAGAAAATGGTAGTGAGCTTTGGAAATCTGATGGCACAACTGAGGGTACGATGATGGTTAAAGATATTAAACCCGGCGGCGGTTTAAACGGTTCAAATCCGGCTAATTTAATTAATGTTAATGGTGTCTTATATTTTTATGCTGACGATGGAGTAAACGGATGGGAGTTATGGAAATCCGATGGTACCGAAGTTGGAACTGTTCTAGTAAAAGATATAAATAGTGGAGCAAATAGTTCATGGGATACTGAGAGTCCTAATTATTTAACCAACTTTAATGACAATTTATTTTTTGTAGCTGATGATGGTGTAAACGGAATTGAGCTCTGGAAGTCTGACGGAACTGAAGCAGGTACAGTTATCGTGAAAAATTTGATTTCAAGTCCTTTTTCTTCCGGAGAATTAAGTCCTCAAAATTTAACTAAAGTTGGTAATACAATTTATTTTTCCGGCAGTGGTTCAATTGTTGATGGCAGGGAGTTGTGGAAGTCAGACGGAACCAGTAATGGTACCGTTAAGATTAAAGACATCTCCTCATATCCGAATTCTAGTTCCGACCCCTCATATTTAAAGGAAGCTTTTGGTAAATTATACTTTACAGCAGATGATGCTTATTGCGGAAACTTTGGATTTGGTTGTGATGGCAATGGTCGAGAGTTGTGGAGGTCCGATGGTACTGCAGTTGGAACAGTAAGAGTGTCAGATATTAACCCAGGTTACTCTGGATCAAGTCCGCAATTTTTAACTGTAGCTGATAATTATATTTATTTTTCGGCAACCAATAGTAATAACGATAATGAACTATGGAGATATTTGGTTAATAGTTATCCAACCCTATCATCTGTCACTCCAGTCTTTTCTTCTACCACAGGACTGGTAAGTC
>CAZAXS010000025.1:0-7318 GCA_964489205.1 uncultured Gammaproteobacteria bacterium | reverse complement strand
TGCTTTTGTTCCGCCCCAAGCTTTTTTACCCAGATCCTTACCCTTGCCTTGCAAATACTTAGCCGCACCAAAACCACCCAACGCCCCAGCGCCAAAGGCTGTAATTTTACCACTAACACTGCCCGCCACTTTACCAACAAAGCCACCGGCTTTTTGCGCTTGCTTTAATGCCTCCATTAACATCAAAATGGCAATCAAAAATCTTAAAATATTGTAGTATTCACACGCTTCACTTGCACAAGCATTTCTCTCACCTCCACCAGCAGAAGAAGAGCCGACGGCACTTTTAACTTCAGTAATCTGACCACCGCCATCTCCTGTCATCCAATTTTGTGGTTCGTCGGTCATATACAAAACCATCAACGCTAACCACATAAAAAACGCCAGCGTTATACCAATACTGACCTGCGACCAAAACTTTGACCACAATTCACTTGAAATTTTTGACAAAGTTGCACCGCCAACTTGAGCAAAAAACATCAATGGCGACAACATTATTATAATCCACAAAGAGATAATTCTATACAACAGTACTAACCCGTAAACCAACAAAACAAAAGCAAAAATAACAAGAAAAACAATAGCAAATAACAAAGAAACAATAATTGACAATAACTGAGTATTATCTGGACTAGTGTCTTGATTAGATATAGACAAAATTTGTGGTAATAGTGCGCCGTCAGCTAGGTTTACAGCAATCGCTTCTCTAAAAGAAGACACAAACTGCAACATCACAATCTGACAAGCATCAATAATTACACCTAAAATAACTTTGGAAAAGTTAATGGTTATCGCAGCTACCACCAACTTAAGCATCATTTTTTTATAGTTATAACTGGCTATTTTTTCAAACGGAACAATTGTTGCGATCGCCATAACCATCATCATTAAAATGAAGGTCATGTTCAGTAAATCACGAACCACAATCCAACCCTGATTAACTACTGGTACCGTCAAAAAATCATTATACTCAAATAAATAGGTCAACAAATTAATCAAGAAAATCAACAATTCGCCCAAAAGATAAACAATTGGCTCTAAAATTGACTCAATAATTGCTGACTGAATCGAACCAATGATATCAGCATAGGCTATCGAAGGTACAAAAGTAATTAGGAAAAACGCAACTACTAAAAACTTATTATTATTTAACCAATTGAAAACTTTTTTTAGAATTGTTTGCATAAATAACTACTGTCTTGGTCTAACAATTATTTTACCACTATTTGCATTATTTGCATCATAATTCACATAATTACATGAGGCGTTATTACCGTGGTTAACTGGGTTATTACGTGCCTGACCTTCAGCTACTGCACACCACTCCCAATTATCTTTGGACAAAGCCTTTGGTCCGTCGTAAACACAAGCGCCCTCAGCATTTGGAACAACACCTACTTTTGTACACTGACGACAACGATTGCCATCGGCTGTTGGTACACAACCATACCAATGATTAAAGATAAATGGATTGCCATCACTATTTCTTTCATTGAATTCACCTTCGAATTGAGTTATTGGCGTGCCATCACCCCAATCAATATACAACTTCCTAATTGGTAACTGCTCATCTGGAATATCTACCTTGAAAGACACAGCCACCGATCCGCCTGGCGCTGGAATGTTAATATTTCCTGTGGTATTGCCGTCAACTTTTATTCCCGAAATAACCCCCGACTGACCCAATGCTCTCGACTCATCAACGTAGTATTCTGTTTTTGTGCCCGAAACTTTTTTATAAACACTCGTGCCTGATTCATAAACCAACTCATACCAATCATAAACTTTAACAAACAACTTCTTTAAGCGCTCGATACCTTTTTCATAAATAGTCTGACCTGGGACGTGTAATTCTTTAGGTGAAAAACAATTTTCTCCACCATCAACATCGCAACGCACTGAGGTCATAACATTATTCGCGTAAACATATCTACCAACGCCAGGACAATAACTACACATAACAGCTGGGTCAGTTGTTTTGTCTCCTTGACATTTCAAAGCCCCACCTTCATCACCGACCATCGTTCGACGACAATAAGCCGAACCATCACTTACGGACTCAACAGGTCTAATCGAAGATAAAGGCATACCAACGTTAGCAGTTTCAAAGTTGAACGGTGTATTATTTGAACCCCATGTATTCGGTTCTTTATTCGCTAGAGACTCAGACAAAACTAAACTGCCATAAGGTGAGCCAGGGGTTGATTTTGTATAACCCATTGGATTACCATTTTCAATTCTCCAACCTCGATTGTAGGTGCTTTGCGCTACCTTGTTTTCTCCATTATCATTAACCACCTTAGCAATTAAACGACAACTATCTTTTGAATAAAAACCCAAATCTACAAATGTCAATCCTCCACTATTAGCACTACCATCTTGGGTAAAGAAAATAATGTCTTTAAAGCTTCCATTATTTTCAAACAATACAGCAATACCCATTTTGTTACAATCTGCGCCCCAAGGACAATTACTTTGTCCAGCTTTTGAATACCAATCTGTCCAATTTTGCTCACCCCAAGTAAAGTTTGCGTCACCAGAGCCATCATTAAATTTTTGTGTACTAGAAGACTCTGAACGACCGCCACCAAACCAATAAGCTGGCTTTTTTACTCCATTATCAATCCAAAAACCTGAAACAAGATTTACTCCGGAGTGAGTAACCCAATGATCGTTACAACCAGGAAAATTGACTGCTCCCGTCCAAAGTTTAACGTAAGCTAAATCCCAATAATTAATCTTCTCAGATCCACCTCCAATATCACCGCCTATTGAATTAATACTGTTTAAACTTCTAATTTCCAAAGTTTCCTGACAAAGAGGGGTGAAGAAATTTGGATTTATACTATTTTTCGTTGAAACGCTCTGTAAATAATTTCCTCCAGAGGCTACACACATATACAGCGAAGGTCGGTTGTCATACGCTTGAACCTGTTCGTCATCACCCAACAAACCATCACCACTAACCGAATCAACCGGGAACCACTGTAAACACTGTCCTGGAACATATGGATCTTCTTCTAAACAATAACCTTGCCAACCATTGTATTCACGGTTTAATTTTGTGTAAGAACATTGCTTAGCATCGGAAGATGGATACAACCTGCACATACTGGTCACGTATCTGCTCTCAGCAATTTGTAACGAAGAATCTAGTTTTATATTATCCAACCAAATATCACCCGAAGAACCAATAACGTCGCCACCCCAACCAGAATGAGGCGCATAAAAGACTAACCGAGCAAAACTGACATTAGCTGGCATTTCCGTTGATAAGCTGAGTGAAGCTGGGTCAAAAGTAATCGCATACTCTCGCCACTCACTCTTAATCTTTTCCGCTTTTGTGGAGTAACCCCAAATCCAAGACGGCGCTTGAGTTAAATTGGTGTTACCGTTTTTATCGACGCAGAAACGATTATAATACATAGTAAGGTTTTCATAGGTTCCAATTTCTCGATACTTACTTCGTTTACCCCCTGGCATTTGATTAAATTCACTTGCCGGAATCACAAAAGAACATTCATCGTATTGACTATCATAAAACTTCATACCAGCAATTGATAACTGGGTTCCGTTTGATGATTTTGCCGCGTATGATAGCGTGTAACGTCTACTTGGATTAATAGGGATGTAATATTTTTTATCCGGTCCTTGAGCTGTGCCACTATTTGAAGTTAACTCACAATAACCCTTATCACCCGGCTTTGAAAGTTTAAGACTGTAATGACCATCCCAAGCATTTTTACCGTCTAATAACTGACTATAATTTAAAGGTAAAGGACAATTTTCGTTATCACTACCTTTTATTTCCCAACCCTTTAACTCGCTTTGCTCGGGAATGTTTTCGAAATCACTATTCACCAGAGATGAATTATTGCTACTTTGTCTCATCGATTCTGGTGAAGCGTAGCCTTCAACCGCCTTGTTTGGTGACCAACTCAAACCAGTTCGAGAATAACCCGTGCTGTAACGAACATTTTCTCGATCAAATATATTTTTGAAATCGTAGGTTTGGTTTTGTATTTTCAAATTAGTTTTTATACTTGGTTTTATACACTTGCCAGTAGCATCAGCTTCGGCACAACGACCAACGTCCAAACAAACGGTTTTTTCACCAACTTTAGCTGAGCTGGTACAGTATAACCATTCACTACATTGACGCGACAAATGATTTTCCAAAACAACATTAGTGTTACAATAATTTTCCTCTCCTGGTTTAGCGTTTTCATCACAAGCCACTAAGACTCCCTTATCTTTTGTTGCTTTAGCTGAAGCAGATGCTTGTTTACCATTAACATCATAAAACGGTGCACAACCAGAACTACGATCAACCTGACCACCGGCGCATTGTTTTACAGTACTACTAATAGCAAACATTGATTCACATAAAGGTGAATAGGAACATGACAATGTATCTTTAACACCATTAAGATTGGACTTAATAACACAAACATCATTGCCGTTAATCTGACAAACTCCATTTTCGTCCACACCTTTATTAAACTTTTCCTCGCCATAACAAGTCCAATCAGTAGCTGTATAATTACATTTTGTTTGACCACCTGTTAACTCACAAACTAAATGATCGATTCCGCTAATTCTCTTTTGACAGAATTTTTTACCATCAGCCACAGTTACCGATGCATCACCCTTTGTTGTATCACAAATACCATAATCGCTCGGGCTTATACTAGCGTCACACCAATTGGCGCCAGCGGTTAAAGATTGCTCAGGATTACGGTATTCACCACATCCAACGTAACTATCTTCACACATTCCCACCCAACCACGATAATTGGTATTATCTGCGGTTGTCATGTATTTAGTTCGATTACTCAAAGAAACAGGGTTATCGATTTCACAATTAATTTCTGGATTTGATCTTTGAACCCAACGTTCTTTTCCACTGTCATAAATACAAAGACGACTATTTTCTTCATCAACACCAATTGGACTAACGTAAACCCCTTGACTACCGTTGCTAGCTACCATTAATTCACACATCAAACCATGAGCACTACACAAAATTTGGTCGTATTTGTCCGGGTTGTTGATTAAATAAGTTGTATCAAATTTTTTAACAATCGCTGGTTGAACCGTTAAATCGTAACCCGGTTTTCCCAAAGCCATACAACCAGCGAATTTACTGTCACAAGAATGTTTATTATCGGGAACAAAATAGGTAATATTGTCTTCTGGTACAAAAGCAGAAGTATACTGACAACTACTTGCCCCATTTAGCTTACAAACCTCTATGCCACTAATTAGACAAGTATCATTTTTTACAACCCCAACATTAGCATCACAAGTATTGACCTTACTAAAACCTGCTGGCGATTCAGAATTATTAGTGTTTATAAACGCCTGACAATTAACGGCATTTGGTGAACAAAGTTGAGTAAATGATTTAATCGCAACATTATTATTGTTCTTATCAATATATGCCTGACAACCTAACTGAGCGCCCTCAGCCCGACGCTGACCGCAGTTTTCTCCATTAGCATCACAACCTTCTAAATTATTAATAACATTATCACAACTAACAGGAGTATTCCATGTTTTATCAACCAAATAATACACATCACGACCTTCAATTAAACGAACTTCGTCAACCGCAAAAGCTTCCATGTTATTCAAATTGTTCATTTTTATTTGAATTTCGTTTTTTAATAAATTATTGGCTGTAATTGGTCCAATACGGTACTCGCGCCACTCAGCTTGTAAATTACCCTCATAAGAAAACACCATCGGTTCTTGAACTGATTGAGCGTAAGCTTTGTTGTAAATAAACGAAGTCACATTTGGCACTTCGGTGATATATGTTTTTTGTGAACCAGCTGGCATCGTTACCTTTTTAGCCAAAACCACTAAGGTATATTCCTTATTGTCCTCTATGAAACTATCATCTTTTTTAAGACTAATTTTATTATTGGTAACAAAAGCCAAAAGTGATTTTTCTCCTTGACGCAAAGCATCGTTGTAAACAGTTAAACCATTAGTTTGTTGCTGGCTATTCTTCCAACCGTCCAATGTTCCGCTTTCAAATTTTGTTTCCACAACCGTTCTAATATTATTACTGACACCGCCTTTGAACATGCGACAACCAACTTCCTGAACCGAGCAACGAACAGCATCCGAAGGATCAGCGTTATAAATTTTACCGGTCAAATCATTACGATAAGAAATACAAGCTTCTGGTGATTTTGGTTGACGGGCGGTAATTGTTTTACTTTGATAAACAAAATAATGATTGTCATTAATATCGAAGAAGTCTCGACAATCAGGATTATCAATTAAATCGTCTTCTGTACATAAAGCCCGATTTCCGGAGCCATTAGCAAGCGACCAAACTCCAGCCGTACCCGTATCCAAACAAGCGCCTGTGTCAGCATCAACATTAGTACACGGACCACCGCCTAAATTACTAACCAAACGTGTCCATTTCTTTAATTGGTAACCAGAAGTATCTGAACCTTCCCAAGTATAAAAAACTTTACTAGTAGAAGTTGCCGTTTCAGTTACACATGGTCTTAAGAAAGAAAAATATTCTTTATTTTCACCTCCAGCAGATGAAGCCGAAAGATTAGTAAACGATTGACAGCCAACAGCAGAAGCTGAACATTGATTAGCGGTCGACGGAATCAAATTGACATATTTAGGTTGAGCCTGACAAGCGCTAGTTGCACTATTCCAATTTCCACCAGCTGACTGACAACTATTTGCTGTTGTATATAAACTAGGAAATTCATTGGCTTCAAAAAATGAAGGTTGTCTGCTGTAACTATTATAATTAACACATTCATTTGGACAGATATCGTCACCACTCACCTTAGCCGGAACATCAAAATAACCGTCGGTCGACTTAAATAACTGACATCCAACATCCTGTGGCGAACATAATGGAGTAAAATTATCACACTCAGCTCTACCGCCAACAGCACACATTAACATCTTGTAATTCCAAACCCCACCCTTTGTTTTACACTCTTGCTCCGAATAATTACCTAATTTTTGATAATATAATTCGCATCTTAGATATTTCGGTGGGAACTTATAGGAGACTAAATTTGAATTAGTGTAATCAGTCTTAAAATTGCTATATTCTTGATTTGTATTAGCAACATCAACTAAAGGACCATTAGCTATGTACAAAGCTAACTCATTAAAACCAACTTTACCAGCTTGATTGCCGTGATTTATTTTAACTTTTAAACCTTTAGTATTTAAAGGAAAGACCCAATCGTTTGAACTGTTTTCGTTAATGCTAATTTTTTTACTAACACTTATCCAATCTGTTGAACTGGTAGCGCTAATATTT
>CAZAXS010000024.1:3984-7507 GCA_964489205.1 uncultured Gammaproteobacteria bacterium | reverse complement strand
TATTCTCCGGCAAATATTTTAATTGCATTAGCGGGCGGGTTTGATGAAAAAAAAGCTAAGCAATTATTGAACGTCCATTTGGGTGAAAAAACTTGGCAGAGTGGCCCAAAGGCAAAATATAAGAAGTTTAAAGTAAATCAGACGCAACCTCGAGATTTGGTGTTAAAAAAACAAACCGAGCAAGTTCAGTTGTCGTTAGGGTTTCCTTCGGTGGCTATGAATAGTGATGAAATTTTTATTCAAGCAGTTTTAGCTACATTATTAGGCGGAACTATGAGCTCTCGTTTGTTTGTCGAAATTCGCGAGAAAAGAGGTTTGGCTTATAGTGTTAGAGTTGGTGTGGAACAATACGCAGATATAGGGGCGTTAGTTATTAAATTAGGTTTGGATGCTGTTAAAGTTGAAGAGGCGGTACAAGTTGTAAAATCAGAATTGAAAAAAATTACTTCTGAATTAGCGACAGACGAGGAATTAAAAAGAGCCAAAGATTCATTGTTAGGAAACTACACTTTGCGTTTAGAGAGTCCTTCTAGTCGAATGCAGTATTTGGCTAAGCAAATAGTTTTGGATCAAAGAATAATAACACCAGAAATTTTTAGAAAGAAAATTGAAAAAATAACCACGACTGATATTCAAAAATTTGCTCAAAAAGTATTTAACTATAAACGATTAAATGTGGCCATGATTGGTCCGTTTAAGGATGGTAAAAAAATTATCAACATTTTAATTAAATAATATATGGATAGCCGACATTATACGGTTACAATTTCTTCAAAAACTTTTATACAGCTATTAACTTGGGCGATAATTATTGGTTTTGCGTATTTGGTTAGAGAAGTGTTGGCGCTTTTGTTTGCTGCTTTAATTATTACCGCTGCTTTTGATCCATTATTAAAGTGGTTTAAAGATCGCGGTATACCAAAACCGGCGGCATTAATGTTGATGTATGCACTAATTGTTTCTTCGTTGGCCTTGGCGATAAGCTTGGTCGTGCCACCGCTTTCAAGGGAGTTGGGCCAGATAATGTTTAACTTGCCTTACTATTATCAGAAAATAAGTTCCGGTTTATTAAGTTGGTTACCCGATTCCGATATTGCTATTAACAATGGTTTGAATAATCTTAATAACGGCATTTTATCTTCCGTTCCGCAAGTATTGGGTACGGCCGCTAATATTTTTAGTGCTTTTGTATCGGTTGGTTTGGTTATGATCATGACATTTTATTTTACTGTTGAAGAAGAGGGTTTAAAAAAGTTTTTAAAAAACATTGTGCCAATAAATTATTTACCATATGTTACTCATTTATTTAGTCGTATCCAACAAAGACTGGGCTATTGGTTGAGAGGACAGTTGTTTTTGTCTTTAATCATATTTGTCATGGCCTTAATTATTTTAAGTGCCTGGAATGTTCCATATGCCGTGTCTTTGGCTTTTTTGGCAGCCATGTTAGAGGTGGTTCCGGTTTTAGGACCGTTAATGGCGGCAATTCCTGCGGGTTTGTTTGCCGCTACCGTTTCTCCGTTAACAGCTGTTGGAGTATTGGGTAGCTACGTCGTGATGCAACAGTTAGAAAATCATATAATCATTCCAAAGGTGATGAGTAAAAGTATTGGTTTAAATCCGTTAGTTGTTATTGTGGTTATTTTAATTGGCGCTAGATTAGCGGGTATTGCTGGTATTTTATTGGCGGTTCCAGTGGCGACAGCCGTTTCCATTTTCTTAGAAGATTTATTTGATAAAAAAACTGGCGATGAATTACGTTTAGAAACGAATGAATAAATATGGCGACTTTATTTTGTATTGCAACACCGATTGGAAATTTAAACGATTTAAGCTTGCGAGCGATGGAAGTGTTCAAAACTGTTAAAGTGGTTGCCGCAGAAGACACGCGTGTAACAAAAAAAATTTTAGATCATATAGGTGCGAAGCCGGATTTTTTAATCTCTTATCGACAGCGTCAGGCAGAAAGCGGAGCCAATAAAATTTTAGAATATTTAAACAAGGATTTTGATGTGGCTTATGCTAGCGATGCTGGTACGCCTGGTGTGTCTGATCCGGGTGGTCATGCGGTTAAATTGGCTCACGAAAATGGTCATAAGGTTGTGCCGATTCCAGGACCGTCGGCTTTAACAACTCTGTTGTCAGTAGCCGGAGTCGATGTTTCTCAATTTTTGTTTTTAGGTTTTTTACCTCATAAAAAAGGTAGACAAACAGAATTAAAAAATATTGCGAGTATTAATTACCCGGTCATTGTTTTTGAGTCTGTTCATCGTTTTCAAAAACTACTAAAAGAATTGGATCAATTTTGTCCCAATAAGTATTTAGTTGTTGGACGTGAGCTAACTAAACAATTTGAAACGTTTTATCGTGGTACAGCTAAACAAATTTTGAGTAATATTAAAGCCTCAGAAATAAAAGGTGAATTTGTTGTCTTGATTGTTCCGGAAAAATAAGCCAATATTAGGATATTATGAAATATTATATAACAACTACCTTGCCATACGTGAATGCTGATCCGCACATTGGCTTTGCTTTGGAAATTATACAAGCTGATGTTTTGGCACGTTGGCGAAAGCAACGCGGTGATGATGTTTTGTTTAACACGGGTACTGATGAGCACGGACAAAAAATTTATCAAAGCGCACTCGAGAATAATCAAACGCCTCAGGAATATTGTGATCATTACGCAAGCAGATTTGAACGGTTAAAAGAATCGCTCAATTTGTCTTATGATAACTTTATTAGAACCACCGATGAACACCACCTTCAAGCGGCTCAAGAATTCTGGCGCCGTTGTTTAGCAAACGGTGATATTTATAAAAAACAATACAGTACTAAATATTGCGTTGGTTGTGAGTTGGAAAAAACCGATTCGGAGTTAGTTGATGGTAAGTGCCCAATTCACCCAAATAAAGACATTGAATTAAGAGAAGAAGAAAACTACTTTTTCAAGTTTTCTAATTATCAACAAAAGTTATTAGACTTGTATAATTCATCGTCAGAATTTGTGGTGCCGGCTAGTCGCTTAAAAGAAGTAAAAAGTTTTGTGGAAGGTGGTTTGCAAGATTTTAGTATTTCCAGATTGAAGTCAAAAATGCCTTGGGGCGTGCCAGTGCCGGATGACGAAGATCATGTCATGTATGTTTGGTTTGATGCTTTAGTTAATTATATATCTACACTTGGTTGGCCTGATGAAAAATTTGCTGATTGGTGGCCAGGGATTCAGGTAGCGGGTAAGGATAATTTGCGACAACAAACCGCCATGTGGCAAGCGATGTTAATGTCAGCCGGTATTAAGCCATCAAAGCAAGTTTATATTCATGGTTTTATGACAAAGGATGGTCAGAAAATTAGTAAATCAACGGGAAACACAGTTAATCCTTTGGAATTGGTCGACAAATATGGTACTGACGCGGTTAGATATTATTTACTCAAAGCCATTCATCCATACGAAGACAGTGATTTTTCTATTACTAGTTTTGAAGCGTTGTATAACAGTGATTTAGCTAATGGACTTGGAAAT
>CAZAXS010000024.1:0-3884 GCA_964489205.1 uncultured Gammaproteobacteria bacterium | reverse complement strand
TATTACTAGTTTTGAAGCGTTGTATAACAGTGATTTAGCTAATGGACTTGGAAATCTAGTTTCAAGATTAGCACAAATGATTGAAAAAATGGCACCCAATCTTTTAACGGGAGATGATTATGAAGTTAATGATTTCTATTTTGATCTAAGAAAAAAGATTGATAACTCCTTGAATAGCTATAAATACAATGATGCGATGATTGCTATTAAAGAATCAATTGATTTTATAAACCAACAAATTGAGATTATTAAGCCGTGGGAGGTATACAAAAACGATCCTGATAAATGTCAAGAACAACTCAATAATTTAGCTTCTAAATTATTGAGCGTGGCTGTTGTTTTAAAGCCATTTTTACCGGAAACATCTCAAAAGATATTAGATATATATTTAGGTCAATCTATCTTAAAACCCGAACCGTTGTTTGCCAGAATCGAGACGAAGTAAGCCGTTATTCGTCTTTTTCCCATTTTAAAGGGTTGTTTTTGATGTATTTTCTTACATTATTTAAATGTTGTTCATTCTTTATAATTTCATCATAAAACAGTGATTGCCATTTAAAATTTGTGGCGGGAAATGAATGATTAATTGTTTTTGAACAAATTGATTTGTATGAACGAATTATTACCGATAATGAATGTTTTTTCGGTGATACGTACGAAAACAATGTTTTCGTAGAGATGTTGCAATGCAACGTCTCTACCACGGCATTATTGCCGCGGATTCGTATCACCCCATGAACATGGTTAGGCATAACAATAAACGCATCCATTTCAACATATTTAAAATGTTTGGGGATTTCCCGCCAAAATTTAATGGCCAAATATCCGACACGGTTATAAATCATTTTATGATTAATTATTTCTCCAAAATAATGACAACGATCTTTTGTACAAATGGTTACATAATAATATCCATTTGAACCATAATTATACCCTTTTAATCTGGTGGATTTTATCCTATATTTTCCCTTAAATAACATAAAACAAAGCAAACATTAATTTGCCCCGTTATATTATTAAAATAATTTTAACCTGTTTCAGAAATTCACACAACGGGTTATAATATAGCTATAAAATATTACTATGTTTGACATAATCATCTTATTAATTATTATCGGTTTTATTTGGAAAGGGGTTAAATTAGGCTTTATAGAATCTTTAGGTGGCATCATTGGAATAATTCTGGGCTTGTTGGCAGCGGGTCGTTGGTGGCAAGTAGCAGCCGGTTCATTGGAACCGTTGTTGGGTAACAATCAATGGTTGTCCATGATTATTGGTTGGACGCTGGTTTTTATTTTGGTTAATCGATTAGTCGCGTTAATTTTTTGGATAATTGATAAAATATTCCACATTGTCGCTATTATTCCATTTTTAAAATCAATAAACAGTTTGTTAGGCGGTATACTCGGATTAATTGAGGGTTTTTTATTAGTCGGTTCGATTATTTCAATTATACTATTAACGCCTTTCAATAGTTCATTTTCAGAAAAATTGAATAGTTCAAAATTTAATAGAATTTTTAACTTTGTTAACGTTTTTGCTCAAAAGCTTACACCTGAATCTGTGAAAAATTGGCAAAAAGGTTTGCCTTTTATTGAACAACTTAATACTTTAAAAGAGTTAAATATTAATCAGTTTAATCCTTTTGCTGGTTTCTCGACTGAAGTGTTGAACGGTTTAGAATATCTGCAAAATAGTAGACAAACGGAAGCGACTTCAACTTCTGGTGATTTTGATTCAACTGTGCCAGAAGATGCTTTTGAACCAACTGTAGCTGAGTAAGGTTTATGAAAAATTCATTTGAAGCGCAAAGTGGTGTAAAGGAACGAGTGAGTAAAGCAGACCAGAAAATTTTTGTCGACGAAGCAATTGAGTTTCTACGTTTTAATTACGAAAATCTTCACGAATATCTAAAAGAAGAAAAATACGAGAAAGCCGCAGAAATCAGAGATCGTCTAAAAGCGGTTTGGCAAAAATATGAAAAACAAATTGATTGCTTATTTTATGATGTTGAAACTGGTAAGTTAACAGAAATTGTGCCTAAAAAAGAGGGTGGACATGATTTTGTTGATCATATTGAATATATGGATCAAAAAGATAAACTTTTTTGGTCGGAAAGCGATTTAGTTGATTATAATGAATGGAAAGATTTGTTTAATAGTAAAAAACCAGAACAAGCTTTGATAATTTTTGAGGAAAAAACAAATATCATAGAAAAAAGTAAAGCAATTAAAAGCAATAGTCGTTTAGAAGTTACAGAAAAAGTAGATTTAATGATCGAGGTTAAAAGTTATTTAGAAGATTTTCAAAACTATAAATCGGTGACCGATGGTAAATTGCAAGCCATTTGGGAGTTCTGTTGTATTACCAAAAATAAAGAAATAAGTGAATATCAAAACCAATTGTCATATTTTTCTGACATAGAATTTGGTCCTTATGAAGACTATGCTGACTTGCTTGATAAAGAGGCGCTTCTAGCTATGGAATATTGGCAAATGATTAATGATAATATTCAGATGGTGATAATTAAACTGGATCAGATACTAAGAAAGTTAGAATAATTTATGTTAATTGATACTCATGCTCACATGCAAATGATCGATTTTGCAGACGATTTTTCGGTAATGATTGATCGTTGTCAAACGGAAAAAATGGCTGTAATAAATATTGGCACCTCTTATGCTGATTTTGATAAAGTAATTGAATTATCCAATAAGTATGATTGGTGTTATGCTTCACTCGGAATTCACCCAACTGATGTTTTTGATAATTTTTTCGATGAAACCATCTTTTTAAAATATTTAAATGACAAAGTTGTGGCCATTGGTGAGGTTGGTCTGGATTTGTGGCACTTGGATTCAATTAAAACAAAGTTTGCTTTAACGGATAAGCAAATTCTCGACAAACAAATTGAAGCATTTGTTAAGCAAATTGAATTTGCTCGTCAACATGATTTGGCGGTAGTAATTCATGGGCGTAACGGAGTTGAACCTAAATTTGATGTATATCAGATGATTTTTAATTTACTTCAAGAAAATAAAAACCAGCGCGTTGTTTTTCATTGTTATGGCGGTGATTATTTAATGGCGAAAAAAATTGTTGATGTTGGATATTTTCTTGGGTTTGATGGCCCGATAACATTTAAAAAAAATATTGAATTAAGAGATATGATTAAAAAGTTGCCCATAACTAATATTTTAGCTGAAACTGATTGTCCGTTTTTAGCGCCCGAACCGGTTAGGGGACAAAGAAATGAACCGATATTTGTAAAACACATAATTTCTAAAATAGCCGAAATAAAAAACATTCCTGTTATTGAAACGGAGGATATTCTTTGGAATAATGCTAAAAACCTATTTAAATTATAGCTAAAATTAGCAAAAAAAGCTAAATATTAAAACATATCTATTGACAGAATAATAGTTATATGTTATTATATTACTATCAATGAACATTTAAAGAAATTTAGTCCTCACAAACCTAGGTGATAAATTAATAAAACGGACAATAATCTAGGCTATTATGAGACGGTAATGTCATTATTGATTTTACTTTTTCTAGCCTATTTGATTGTAGTCTCGAAGTTTAATCCCATTAACTTCATTATTTTGTCACCAGATTCGTGGGGATTAAAAAATAAAAATATAATAACAAAAAAGTGGAGAAAAAATGAACAAATTTTTTAATTTTCTAACAAAATCATTGTTCATAGCGTTCCTTGGCTCAGCAGTAGTCCTTGGAATAATATTTATCATCGTTTTTTTTGCGAGATAATTTACAACCATCCTTAATAAAAAGGATGGTTTTTTTGTCTTGATTAAAGCTTTTACAGGGTTTATTATAAGTAAGTCTAATATAATAAATAATCTATATAAATATGGTAT
>CAZAXS010000023.1:0-7567 GCA_964489205.1 uncultured Gammaproteobacteria bacterium | reverse complement strand
ATTGTTATTATTTAATAAAAGTAAAAATATAGCAAAATTATTATTGAAAACCAATGCAATAGATACTGCCTTCGCCTGGTTCAATGCCATTTAAGTTACCGTTAAGACTATGACAATTAATACCACTGGTTACAGAATTATCAGAACCAACACAAGTTAAACCGGGAACGGTTATTTCAAAATCATCATCATTTTTACCTCTCAACTCCAAAGCTGTGGCAATAATATATTTTCCTTTTTTATTATAACTAATCGGATCATTATGATGACAATAAACATAATGATAATCTGTGGAATTCTGGGGGTCTTTGGGTGTGAGCGATATTTCCGAAGATAACATTGTTTTGAATTCCGACCAATTTAACGGCATGGGAGCGATATCGTGCTCACTGTTTTTTTTAAGTATTTCTACGGCTGTTTGTATTGATCGTAAGTCGGACAAACGTTTAGCATCGCGGGCTTTTATTCTGGCATCATTAGCGTAAACAAAAATGATTGCTGACAAAAAAGTAATAATCGCGATGACAATTAATAATTCAATCATGGAAAAACCTTTGTATGTTTTGTTGATTCGCACGATGTCGTTTAATTTTGTTAGCATGTAATAAGTATAATACAATCATAAAAACACCGCTACTTTAATAACGGTGTTTTTATATATTATAAATTTATTTACTACATTGAGCCTAAACAGAAAACTGTTTGCGAGCCAGCACTTAAAGTACCGCCGTTGGAGTCGCCACAGTTGATTGCGCTGGTTGGCACACCTGATTCGGTTGCAGCCGCAATACCGGCCACCGGAGCGGAAGCATTACTCTTGGTACAAGTCCAAAGACCGGTTGTACCAGCAACAAAGTTAGTGTCTAAATCTCCAGAAACATCAATATTTTGCTCTAAAACACCGGCAAGTAAGTACTTAGTTTCATTTCCGGCAGCGGTATATCTGCAATAAACATAAGTGTAAACAGCGCCACTATTAGTTGGGTCAGATGGTAACGATGTCATGTATTGAGATAATGACGAACCAATACCCGTCCAAGTTGTGCTGGTTGGCACCGCGTCAACTGATTGTTGGGTTTTATAAACTTCAATAGCTGTTTGTATGGCTTTAATATCGCCCATACGACGAGTATCACGAGACTTAACCCGAGCATTGTTTAAAGAAACAACGGCCATGGTTGATAGTAAACCGATGATAGCGATAACCACCAACAACTCAATTAAAGAAAAACCTTTTGGTTTAGACATAAAGACTTTTATAAATAAAGATTAGTAATGGTCGTAATAAAAAAATAACGACACTAAACTAGAAAAATTATACACGAAAATAAAAAACACCGCTAGACAAGCCAGCGGTGTTGATAAGTTATATTCGTTTTAGCTTTGTCCTAAACAAAAAGCAGTTTGACTAGCACCAGTTAAGTTACCGCCATTTGAGTCAGCACAAGTTATATTTGCGTAAGTTGTAGCCGCCGCACCACTAGAAACACAGACCGGGATACCGCCTAAAGTTGGCTTTGTATCAAGATCGCCCTGAATATCCATGTTTTGTTCTAACACAGCACCAATTAGATATCGATTATCCAAAGTTTGTGAAGTACAATAAACATAAGCGTAAACACCGGTATTATTTGGATCTGATGGTAAAGCGGTCATGTAGGACGCAAGAGCTGAACCAAAGTTTGCCCAACTAGCGTTAGTTGGCACTACATCAGTTGCTTGTTGGGTTTTGTACATTTCAATAGCTGTTTGTATGGCTTTAATATCGCCCATACGACGAGTATCACGAGCTTTAACACGAGCATTGTTTAAAGAAACAACGGCCATGGTTGATAGTAAGCCGATGATGGCGATAACCACCAACAACTCAATTAAAGAAAAACCTTTTGGTTTAGACATATTTTAAAATTAAATCTGACACGTATTCCTAATTAAATATTAGGTTAACAACAAACGTATCAAATTTATTATACACGAAAATAAAAAACACCGCTAGACAAGCCAGCGGTGTTGATAAGTTATATTCGTTTTAGCTTTGTCCTAAACAAAAAGCAGTTTGACTAGCACCAGTTAAGTTTCCACCATTTGAGTCGGCACAACTCATCGAAGCCCAAGCAGTAATTGTACCGCTACCACTTTGAACACATGTTGGCGTACCGGTTAAACCTGGTAATGTATCTAAATCACCCTGAATAGCCATGTTTTGCTCTAAAATAGCGCCGATTAAATATTTACTATCAGCGGTAGCATTTCGACAATAAACGTAAGAGTAAACACCGGAGTTATTAGGATCTGATGGTAAAGCCGTCATATAAGACGCTAACTGTGTACCAACCGCTGCCCAGTTAGCACCGTTTGGTACCACGTCGGTTGTTTGTTGGGTTTTGTACATTTCAATAGCTGTTTGTATGGCTTTAATATCGCCCATACGACGAGTATCACGAGCTTTAACACGAGCATTGTTTAAAGAAACAACGGCCATGGTTGATAGTAAGCCGATGATGGCGATAACCACCAACAACTCAATTAAAGAAAAACCTTTTGGTTTAGACATAGAATATTGATTACTGATTATATCAACGTCTTACAAATAAGAGCGATTACAAATAGTTTATATCATTTTATAATTTTTATAAAGCGCCTAAGCAATAAACATAGGTATTACTAACAGTTGAACCGCAGACAACATTTGCTTTCCAGTCAGTAAAATCTGGGCTCAAAATAACCCCACCCTGATTGGTGCACTCACCAGCATTATAACTTACTATTGGTCCGCTCACTGCTTGCGATTGGCCGGGTTTTTCTAAAAATGCAATTAGTAAATATTTATGATTATTTTCACCGGCACAATAAGTATAAGTGGTACGGGAACCTCTATTTGTTAAAGGCTCAAGCTCAACTGTGTTTGATTGTAAAAAACCACCAGCAATTAAACTAGAAAAATTATATTGCCACGAGTGAGTAACAGCTGGTATAAAACCAAAATTGGCAGTCCGGTATAGCTCCAGCGAAGCTTCCATATCTTTCATAACCATCTGTCTTTGGGCATCACGAGCGTTTTTTCTTATCTGTGAATAACCAAGCGACGCCACCGCCGACAAGACGGCAATAATCGCCACTGTTACCATTAACTCAATTAGAGAAAAACCTTTTGGTTTCATATTAAAATTAGAATTGATCAGCTAACTTATACATCGGCATAATAATAGCCACAACCATACCACCCACCGCCACACCAATAATAACCATAATTAATGGCTCCAATAGACTGGTAAGGTTGGCAACGGTATTATTTACTTCACGAGTGTAAAAATTACCCACCGTTTCCAAGATTGACTCTAAACGACCCGTGCGTTCACCAACAACAATCATTTGTGATACCAACGGCGGCATTAAAGCCGATTTAGTAAACAAAATCGTTAACGAACTACCATCTTCAACCTCTTTTATGGTTGCGTCAATTAATTCCCGATAACAACTATTGCCAACCACTTGGGACACAATTTTTAATGCATCAGGCAAAGGTACACCACCATTAATTAAGGTCGATAAAGACCGCGTAAACCTAACAATATATATCTTTTGCATTAACGGACCAAAAATTGGTAATTTTAATAATACTGTATCAAACGATTTTCGACCTGACTCTGATTTTAATAATGATTTAAAACCAAAAACTATTGAAAAAATTAGTAATGGAATTAACCACCAAAACGACCTCATAAAATTACTCAAGCCAATCAAGATTCTAGTGGCTAACGGTAATTGTCCACCAGCCGCCGACAACATTCCAGTTAACTGCGGAACAACAAAAATCATCATAGCAATACCAACCAAGCCTAAACCACTTACAATAAAAGCCGGGTAAATCATTGCGCCTTTAATTTTACTTTGTAAGTCGTAATCTTTTTCTTCTTGATCAGCTAAATACTGCAAAACATCGTCTAATTTTCCTGACGTTTCTCCAGAGGCAATCATCGAAGTAAAAAATTGACTAAAAGCCTTTGGATATTTACTCATAGCCACTGAAAAACGAACACCGCTTTCTACTTCATTAGCAATATCTGTAACAATTGTTCTTAATTTTTTATTATCAACCTGATCTTGAACAATGCGAAGGGCCTGAACCAAAGTTAAATTAGCACCCACCATAACCGCCAACTGACGGGAAAAAATAACAATGTCTTTTCGTTTAATTGTTTCCAAAAAAGAAAGTGAGGAAAAATCTGACTTTTCTTTCATTTGCTCACCGGAAAAACTGATATAAACAATAGACATTCCTTGTTCCTGAAGATTTTCCGCCACAACTTCTTCGCTTGGCGCTTCCATCACCCCCTCAACGGTATTACCATCACTTTTTATTGCCTTATATGAAAAAACCGACATATGATTCTATAAATTACTAATAACTTTGTACATTAAAATGACTTCCGATTCTTGATTGAACAAAACTGCGACTACGGGCCACATTTATTGCTGTAGCTGGTTCAATTATACCTCTATTAACCGCATCAATTAAGGCATTGTCAAAACTGATTAAACTCGACGAAGTTGATGAATTCAACAAGCCTTCAAGTTGGGATATTTTACCAGCGCCGAGACTTTGTCTGATGTTATCAGCCACCAACATTATCTCAGCAATCATCACTTGGTCGCCCTTCATAATTCCTGGCACAATTTCTTGTGAAACAAAAAGACGAGAAAAATCACTGATGACTTGTTTAAACCATTCTTGCTTTTCTGGGGGTAACATGCCTTGCCAAGCCAACAAACAACCAACTATTGACGAATAATCTGCCGAAACAATTACCAGTTTGTTTGAACTAATTAACCACAACAACTGCTCTAAATCACTAGCATTAACAATTTTATTGACAAATACAACATCGACATCCTGATCGATTAAATCATGTAGTCCATCGCTAATGGAAACAGTATCTCGATTAACTTGTAGTTGTTCAATAATAGAACGATCATTTATAAATAAGCGCTCAACCGGATCTTCGATGGTAATAATACGCTTATTATAGGTTGTATTAATATGTTGCAATATAGAACCGCTAACAGTTGATTTACCCGAATTGTATGGACCAGAAATAACAATTAAACCAGTACCATCCAACAACGGCTTAATAATATTGCCATAAGGAATTAAATCAATTTGAGGCAATCTTTCATGAATTCTTTTTACCGTTATCGCCCAATCACCCTTTTGCTTGTAGGCTCTTACCCTTAATCTCGATTGGTCACCGTGTGAATACATCTTAACCAACTCAATTTCTTTATTTTCTTTAATATAATCAGCTTCAAAAAAATAATTTAATAAAGCCGTCATAAACACAGCGTCAATTAGTTTTTCATCAGTTAACTGAATTAATTGTCCAGCTATTCTTAGAATTGGATACGAACCAATAATAAAATGTAAATCTGTAGCACGTCTTAAAATGGCTGTGTTTAAAATTCTATCAATAATTAAGGTGTCGGTAACGGGCATATTTATCGTTTTTTTAATAGTTGAATTATAACATCAATGACTTCTGTTGGACTATGGTGTGTTTTAATAAGATATTCACTTGCGCCCAAAGATAAGGCCGTTTTTATATCTTGCCTAACAGCAGAAGTTGTTAAAAAGATAAAAGGAATTTCAGATAATTGAGGGTTGGCTTTAACTTTTTCCAATAATTCAAGTCCGGACTGGCGTTCTAATTTAATTTCACTAACAATTAAGTCTGGTCTTTTTTCTTGAATTAAATATAAACCCCGATCACCATCACCGGCGGTAATTACCTCAAAATCAATCGTCTCTAATAATTGCTCATACATGCGCAAAAAATAACCATCACTATCAATAATTAGTATCTTTTTCTTATTCATAAACTAATCATCAACCTTGGTAGCACGCAATATTTCTTCGGCAGTTGTATAACCCAACATGGCTTTCATCCAACCATCTTGTAAAAGTGAAATGAAGTTTTGCTTAGCCAATTCTTCGTCGGCCTGCGCACCATCAAAACCTTTCGCGATTATTTCTCTCATTGTTCTGGTAACTTCGATCACCTCTGTAATAGCTACACGGCCTTTGTAACCGGTATTACCACACTTTGGACAGCCAGTACCTTTATACATTTGAATATTTTTAAAATCGACGCCCTTATAATACAACTGTTCCGGCAGACCTTTCATATCTTTTTCAATAACCTTAACCACTGACTCTATTAAATTATCTTTTTGCTTACAAAAATCACATATTTTTCTTACTAATCTTTGCGCCATAATCAGATTAAGTGTATTAGCTAGTAAGAATTTTTCCGCACCCATATCAATCAAACGAGGAAAAGCGCCCTTTGCATCATTAGTATGCAAGGTCGATAAAACAAAGTGACCTGTTAAGGCAGCATTAATTGCCAAACCAGCCGTCTCTGAATCACGAATTTCTCCAACCATTATTACATCAGGATCTTGACGTAACAGTGACCTTAAACCAGTAGCAAAAGTAAAGCCAACCTCTGGATGAATCTGGGATTGATTAACCCCTTCAACAGTATATTCAACCGGATCTTCCAAAGTTGAAATATTAACATCTTCCTTGTTAAGAATATTAAGAACAGAAAATAAAGTTGTAGATTTACCGCTTCCAGTAGGACCGGTAACAAGAAACATTCCATTTGGTTTGTTAATATTTCTATTAATAATTTCCAACTGACTACCCATTATACCCAACTCTTCTAAAGTTGGCGCCCTTTCTGGCGCTTCTAAAATACGCATTACCACCTTTTCATTATTAACCAATGGAATTATGGAAACACGAAAATCAACATTTTTACCTTTATGGTTAATTCTAATACGACCGTCTTGAGGTGAACGTGTTTCGTCAATTTTTAAATTAGCTAAAACTTTTATACGAGAGACTAACGAAGCATGGATATAAACCGGCAATGTTAAAGAGATATTCAAAACACCATCAATACGATATCTAACAATGCTTTTATCTTGTTGTGGCTCGACGTGAATATCAGAAGCATCAGAATCAATAGCGTGATCCATAATTACTTGAACCATTTTTGAAACTGGAGCGTTTTTAACCACCGCCTCCAATGATTCCTTAGCCTCATCTTCCTGATCTTTTTTTTGCTGGGAAAACTTTTCTTCGGCTACATCCAATACTTTCGTTACCTGATCTTTAATGTTGTCGTAACTTTTCAAAAACAGTTTAAAACCATCAATAGAAATTAGATAAATTTTTGGATGAAAATTATTTTTTCGACAAATATATTCAATCGCTTGAATGGCTTTGTAATTTGTCGGATCAACCATACCAAAAAGCAGATCTGTATCAACTTGATCAAGAATAGCCACATTATAAGTAGTGGCCACATCTTGATGTAAAAACTTTAAAACTTCTGGTCTTATTTGTTTATCCTCTAAACTAAAATATTCCAAATCTAAAACCTCAGCTTTTATTTTTGCTAACTGCTCAACATTCAAATGACATTCTTTGATAATCGCCTGTTCAAATCCAGCTGGATCAGACATAGCCATATCATAGAATTCCTGATATTTATCAGCT
>CAZAXS010000022.1:0-7927 GCA_964489205.1 uncultured Gammaproteobacteria bacterium | reverse complement strand
CTAAAGAATGTGGTATGCCTTATATTACCAATCGTTGGATTGGTGGTACTTTAACCAACTTTGGTAGTATTATTCGCTTACCAAAAAAGCTTAAAGATTTAGAAGGAAAGTTTGAAAGAGGTGAAATGAAAAAGTATACCAAAAAAGAACAATTGGCTTTTCAAAATGAAATTACAAAATTAAAAGAGGTGGTTGAGGGTATGAAGACTTTAGAAAAACTACCTGATGTTTTGTTTGTTTGTGATCTAAAGAAAGATCGCACAGCTTTATCAGAAGCAAAAAAGAGAAAAATTCCGGTTGTGGCTATTAGCGACACCAATACCAACCCGGCTGGCGTTGATTATATAATTCCGGCTAACGATGACGCGGTTAAATCCCTAGACATTGTAATTAAATTAATGTCTGAGGCTGTTGCCGAAGGTATTGCTAAAAGAAACGCTTAATTAGCATTTAAAAGAATTAAAATAACAAACACTTATGAACTTAGAACTTGTAAAAAAATTACGTGATCTAACGGGGGCGGCAATTGGCGATATCAACAAAGCATTGCAAGAAGCTGATGGTGATGAACAAAAAGCCATTGATATTTTACGTCTTCAAGGTGAAAAAATGGCTGCTAAAAAAGCGGAACGTGCAACCAAAGAAGGATACATCGCTTCGGTTATTGACGCTGGTCGTGGTGTTTTAACGGCGGTGGCTTGCGAAACCGATTTTGTTAGTCGTAATCCAGATTTTAAAGCTATGGTCCAAAAGGTTGGCGAGGCTGTATCAGCTTTAAATAAAGTGATTGATGCCGAAACCGCTTCACAAGAGGAAACTGTTAAGCCATTGGTTGAAGATATTGTGGCTGTAATGGGTGAAAATACTGTTATTAAAGACGTTAAAGAAATTAATGTTGTTGGCGCAACTGTTGCTGGTTATGTTCACACGAGTGGTAAGATTGGCGCGCTTGTAGCTTTAACTGGCGACGCTGGTAAAGTTGCTGACGTTGCTAAGGATGTGGCGATGCATTTAGCAGCTATGCGTCCAGCTTATGTTCGTTCAAGTGATATCCCAGCTGATGTAATTGAACATGAAAAAGAAATTTATAAACAACAATTGTTAGACGAAGGTAAGCCGGCTGAAATGGTAGAAAAAATTATGGAAGGTAAATTAAAGAAATTTTATACGGAAGTTTGTTTGCTTGAACAACCATTTATTAAGGATGATAAACAATCGGTTGGTGCTTATATAACTGCCAACGGTTGTGAATACAAAGATTCAGTGGCAGTAGCTTTGTAAAAGTTTAGTTTAAATTATAAATAATACCCCCGTTCCGCAGTTTGCGGGACGGGGGTATTTGACATCGGATAATTTTTGTTGTATAAGGCATTAATTCATTGTTATTTCACGCACCTAAAAAAACGGAGAAAAAATGTATAAAAAAGAAATCTTTATTGTTGTTCTTTTCCTTTGTGTGGCTGTGGGCATTTTATTTTCCTCAACCAACACAAAAACAATTAATTCATCACCACAGACTATTGGTTCTTTGTCTTCTGTTGAGGAGGGGGTTTACACCATAGAAGCTGAAAGCGGTGTTGTTGACTATCTGAAAATAATAGAAAACAACGCTGATAGTAAAAAAATAAAGGTTCAATTTCTTTTGAAACCAAGATTGGCAACTAAGGTTGCTGAGCCTTGGTTGGAGTATCAAGAGCTTAGTTATTTTTTAAATAATGAGAAAGCTTCTTTAATAAGAAACAATGACACAAATGTGTCAATAATGTTTTCGTTAAAAAATAACTAAGTCTAGCCCTTCTGAAAAAGAAGGGCTTTTATTATGACAAAAATTGAATAACTACTCTAGGTCTTGACAAGTATTTATATATCTGTTATATTGCTTTATTAAGCTTTTTTTACAAATATTTGTCAATCAAAATAATATTGGAGTTAGATATGAAATCTTTAATTGCTGTTATTCTTGTCTTTGTTTTGGTGGTTGTAGGTGCTGAGCTCGCAACCGATTTCGTACCTGTTGGCGGGAACGAAAAAAGAGTTGAAGCAACGAGAGTTGCTTACGACTCTCTTTCAGCAAAAAAATTTTTTTCTGAAAACCTTACAAAAGTCGAGTCCGACTTTAAAGAGACTTTTGGAAAATAATTCGGTGCGTAACCGTGTTTCAACTACATATTAAATGTAAAGGAAACACGGTTTTTTTATTGTATGGTTAATCGATAAATACCTTGTTTATCGTTGGTGTTAAAATTAGTATATATTTCTTCACTATTTTTTGAAAAACAAATTGTGGCGTTATTATTTTCTAGCAAACCAAGGTCTTGATAGTTTAAAACATTTCTTTTATCACGATTATCAAATTCAAAAATTTTTAACTGACCATTGATGATAGCAAAAATACTTACCAAGCCATTGTGCCAGCTAGCATTATTAATTTTTTCCGAAGTTCTTTCGATTGTTTGTTTAGTTTTTGATGGTACATGATAAACATTGATTTCGTGATCATTCCAGTACAAAAGAGAATCGTTTAGCCAAGAAAACTTTTTAATATTTGTAACATAGGCCTGTAAAGGATTGTCGCTGTTTTTTGGATCAATCATGTAAGCAACGTTCAAGCTTTTGTTCATTAATAAAATGTAGCTATTGCTTAAAATGTTAATTTCATAACTTTCATCGGTTGGAATGATCATTAAGTCTTTAACGGTTTTTCCTTCAACAATACTTAAAAACATTTTTTCTTTTTCTCGATGAATGCCAATAAATACATCGTTTAACGGTTGAATTGTTTGCCAATTATAATTTTTATCATAAAGATCCGATTGATTGTTGCTGAAGTTATATTTAAATAATTGATTTTTGTATTTACCATAAACAACTGTATCGGAATAATTTTCCCAAATAACATCTTCTAGAGGTTTTTTATTAAATAAGACTTGTTTTTTGATTTTGCTTTCAGGTGAGTAGATGTAATAACCATCTTGATCTTTTAGTAGTAAATTAAGGTTATTGTGTGACCAGCTAATAATTTCAGCCTCCGTTTCTAGTTGCGCCTGATCAATGATTTTATTTCTGTTAATATCAATAATCGACATAGTGCTACTACTAACAACTGCAAGTTTGTTGTTGTTTGAGCAAGTAGCTTGAATAATTTCATCTTTAATTATTTCGTATGTTTTTGGTTCGGTACGGAAAAGAGTAACATCTTCAATAAATGTTGTTCTTTGTGGTTTGACAGTTAGTTCTTTTTGCCAGGTTGTATATCCGGGTTTGGTTATGGAAACTCGGTAATTAGAAGGAAGTAAGTTAGGAATTTCGGTTGGAGTTTTTTTGGCAATAACTTGATCGTTAATTTTTATTGTTGCCGATCGTGGATATGATTTAATAAACATCACACCAGTTTGTTCGATTTTATGTTTATCAAAATTATATCTGTATCCTTGCGCATACAAAACTAAAAGCGGACCGGTTATGGCGACAAAACATAAAGCAATAGAAAACAATAAAGCACGTATTTTTATATTCATAATTAACTTGCCATTATAGGCATAAAACAATTATAATCCATGTAAATAATACTATGAGTGATTACGTGATTCAAGGTGGTCGTCGTTTACACGGCTCGGTAACGACAAATACCTCAAAAAATGGTGCCATGGGCCTGTTAGCAGCTGTTCTTTTGAACCAACAGACAACCATTCTTCACGATGTACCAGATCTAGAAGAGGTTAAGCGCTTATATGAAGTGTTAATAAGTCTAGGCGTTAAAATCAAAATTGACAAGAAAAGTTGGACAATAACACCGCCTAAGAACTTAAATTTAAAAAAACTTAATCGAGAATCCGCGCTCAGAACAAGAAGTATTATCATGTTTTTAGCGCCTTTATTAATGCGCTTAAAAAGTTTTAAATTACCACACGCTGGCGGTTGTTCTTTGGGTAAAAGAAGTACTTTTCCTCACGGATTAGTGGCTGAAGCGTTTGGAGCTAAATTCGTAAAAAAAGAAAACGATTATTATATATCTAGAAGTATATTAAAAACTCCTGGAACTTTAGTGTTATATGAATCGGGTGATACGGTTACAGAAAACGCTGTTATGTTGGCGTCAATAACGCCCGGCGTTACGACTATAAAAATGGCCTCTGCTAATTATCAGGTTCAGGAAGTTTGTTATTTCTTAAAAAAGTTGGGTGTTAGAATTGAAGGCATAGGTACGACAACTTTGAAAGTCTATGGAAAAAAAGTTTTAAGCAAAAAAGTTGAATATTATTTAACTGAAGACCCAATTGAGTCCATGTTTTTTATTGCGGTGGCGGCAACTACCAATTCTTCAATTACAATAAAACGATGCCCAATAGATTTTTTGGAATTAGAATTGGAAAAACTTAAATTAATGGGCTGGAAATTTAAAATTGAAAAAAAGTACAAAGCAAAAAATAAGTTTACCGATTTGGTTGATATAAAAACTTATAGTTCAAAGTTATTGGCATTGCCAGATAAGATATACGGACGACCTTTTCCTGGTTTAAACATTGATAACCTGCCATTTTTTGTTCCGATTGCTACGCAAGCTGAAGGTAGAACTTTTATTCATGATTGGGCTTATGAAAATCGAGCTGTATATTTTATGGAGTTTGCGAAATTAGGCGCTTCTGTTTCTTTGGTCGATCAACACAGAATATATATTGATGGTAAAACAAAAATTAAACCAGCAGAAATTGTGGCGCCGCCAGCACTTAGACCAGCAGTGGTTTTGGTGGTGGCTATGTTAGCAGCCGAAGGTCAGTCAGTTCTACGTAATATTTATGGAATTGAGAGGGGTTATGAAGACCTGTGCGGTAAGTTAGAAAGAATTGGTGCTATAATTAAACGTATTGATTAAATTAATTATGGGCATGCAGTTATTAACGATTGAAATAATTAGAATGCTGGTCTTGGTTACCGGTTCGTTTATTTTGGCTTGGGCTTTGTCGCCAATTCTAAGCCATGCGTTGTATTATTTTAAGTTTTATAAAAATATTCGCGATAGCCAAAGAGCGCCAATTATGGCTGCGTTACACGCTAAAAAAGCTGGTACGCCGGTAGGTGGAGGTATTTTGGTGTGGATAACTTTATTCATAGTTACTTTTGGTTTGGAGTTGGTGCGTTTTTGGTGGCCAGAGTCATGGTTGGCTAAATTAGCTTTTTTAAGTCGATCAGAAACTTTATTACCTTTAGGTGCTTTATTTGCTTCAGCGGGTGTTGGTTTGATTGATGATTGGATGAATGTTCGTGGCAAAGGTCCACATGGTGGTGGTTTAAGTGTTAAACAGCGTTTATTTTTATATTTAATTATTGCTTTAATTGGTGCTTGGTGGTTTTTTGGAAAATTGGGTTGGGACGTTCTTCATGTACCGTTTGCGGGTAATTATTCTGTTGGTTGGTGGTATGTAATTATTTTTGCTTTTGTAATTGTGGCTACCAGTTTTTCCGTTAATGAAACTGATGGCTTAGACGGTTTAGCAGGCGGAGTTTTGCTGACAGCTCTAGGCTCGTACGTGGTTATTGCTATGGTTCAAGGAAAGTTTAACATGGCCGCCATGTTAGCGGTTTTGATAGGTGGTTTAGTTGCGTTTTTGTGGTACAACATTGGACCGGCAAAATATTTTATGGGCGATACTGGGGTTATGGCCTTGGGAACGACTTTGGGAGTGGTGGCGGCGCTAACAAATACGATTTTTTTGTTACCACTGTTTGCTTTTGTTTGCGTTATTGAATCATTAACAGTAATTGTTCAAGTAATTAGTAAGAAATTTTTCAAACGAAAAATATTTTTATCAACGCCAATTCACCATCATTTTGAGGCGATCGGTTGGCCAGAATCTAAAATTGTAATGCGATTTTGGATGGTTGCGGCTGTAACTTCAGCCTTGGGATTGGCAATATTTTTATTAGACAGAGCTTTATAAATTTTATGAATATTAAAGATAGAGTTATTTTATTGAAATCAAAAACAGCAAATTGGTCGTGGCGTAATATTATTTTATCATTTAGCGCGGTTACTTTATTGGTTATAGTTTTTAGCGTCGGCGTGGTGATAGGAACAAATAGAGAGATTTCCGAAACATTATCAATTGGAACAAATGGTTTACCAAATACAGATGTAAAAAATAAAGAAAGCGTTCCGTCTTATCTAAAAAAAGATGTAGACTTTAAAATGTTTTGGGATGTTTGGGAATTAGTTTCTGATAAATTTGTTGATAAGACTAGTTTAAATAATAGTAAGTTGTATTACGGCTCGATAGCCGGAATTGTTTCATCATTAAATGATCCTTACTCTGTTTTTTTTGATCCAGAAACATCAAAACAATTTAATGAAGATTTGTCCGGTGAGTTTAGCGGTATTGGCGCTGAAGTTGGTGTTAGGAACGGACAGATAGCTATTGTGGCGCCGTTACCAGATACGCCAGCAGAGAAGGCCGGTTTAAAACCAAAAGATATAATTTTAGCAGTTAACGGTACTCCAACTCAGGGAATGGCGGTTGATCAAGTGGTTTCAATTATCAGAGGTAAACAGGGAACAACGGTTATACTGACGATTATGAGTGAAATGAGTCAAGAGCCAAAAGAAGTTAGTATTGTTCGTGATAAAATTGAAATAAAAAGTGTAGTGTTGGAAGAAAAAGATTCGTACAATTTAGTGAAGCTTACTAGTTTTAATGAGAATACGTACGATTTGTTTATTCCAATTGCACAGAAAATAGTTACCAACAAAAAACCGATTGTTCTTGATTTAAGAAATAATCCGGGTGGTTTTTTGGATGTGGCTGTAAAATTGGCTGGCTATTGGATTGAGTCAGATAAGGTGGTTGTAGCTGAAGAGTTTAGTCAAAAAGATGAAAAGGTTGAATATAAGTCCGACGGTCTAGCTTCATTAAAAGACATCCCGACGGTTGTATTGGTTAATGGTGGTTCGGCTTCAGCTTCTGAGATTATCGCCGGTGCTTTTCAGGACTATGGTATTGCTAAATTAGTTGGTAATAAAACCTTTGGTAAAGGTTCAGTGCAACAATTGACCGAATTAAAAGACGGTTCATCGGTTAAGTTAACTGTTGCTAAGTGGTTAACACCAAACGGAAGAAAAATAGATAAAGAAGGGATTGAGCCGGATGTTGTTGTTGACTTGGGTGATAAGTCAGATAAAGATCCTCAACTTGATAAAGCCTTGGAGGTGTTGAAAAATCCAGGTGCGTTTAGTGGTGTTGCTACGTCTTCTAGTGAAGTAATTGAGTAATCAGCAAAATATGAAAGTTATCTTATTAAAGCCGGTTAGTGATTTGGGTCTAGCTGGTAGTGTCGTTAGTGTTAGCGATGGTTATGCATCCAATTTTTTATTTCCCAAAAATTTAGCTAAACCAGTCAACAAACAAACCTTAGTTGATAGTATTGTCGCTGTTAATCAACCGGCAACCGAACAAGAGAAAAAAATATTAGAAAAAATAAATGGTGTTAAATTAGTTATTCATGTAAAGACAAATGATAAGGGTAAATTATATGAATCAATTAAAGCTGGCCAGGTAGCTGGATTATTAAGGCAGAAAAAGAAAATTAATGTTAAGGCTAAATGCATTAAATTCGGTCAACCAATAAAAGAAATCGGTGAGTTTATTGTTACAGCTAAAATATCTAATCAAATTTCTAATTTTAAATTAATTGTTGAAAAACTATGATTAAACCCCCACGTTCAACTAAGATTATTTTTGTTACCGGTGGAGTTTGTTCCGGACTTGGTAAAGGAACTAGTTCAGCCTCTTTTGGTGTAATATTAAAAGCTTCTGGTTATTCAGTTTTTAGTTTAAAGCTTGATCCTTATTTAAATATTGATCCAGGAACAATGAGTCCATTTCAACATGGTGAAGTTTTTGTAACCGATGATGGTACAGAAACTGATTTGGAT
>CAZAXS010000021.1:0-8205 GCA_964489205.1 uncultured Gammaproteobacteria bacterium | reverse complement strand
CTAAATAAAGTATAGCATGTTTTTTTTTTTTTTTCAATGGTTTATTCCTTTTGACCAAGGCTATTGCAAGTTAAAATTAATTTTTCTAACCAATTAGTGCCAAGCTCAGAAACTTTAGCTGAAATTTTTCCTGTTGAATATAGCCAGAAAGGAAATTGGCCAATAGTTGAAACAATGGCTTTATTATTTGGTTCTAGTGGTAGGTAGATGGTGATGGAGTTGTCGTTAGCTCTGTGAATTTTTGGAATATTTGCTTGTCCAGCTGATAGTTTTAACTTAAATAAGTTACCTAGTTTTTCTAATTCTTCTTGGTGTCCATGATTGTGAACCAAACTTTTAACGGCTTTATCAATTTCCTCGCCATTGGTACAGGTAGCTAATTTTTGATAAACCCGAATTCGATCGGTCTCATTAGGCATAATTTTAGTTGAAATGGCTAAAGGTAAATCGAGGTCAATGATGGTTTCATAAAGAGCTGGCGGCGGAGCACCGTGGAGAAGTGTATCAACAGTTTCTTTTAATAGTTTTTCATAATGAGTTAAACCGATAGCAGTTACGTGACCGTGTTGTTTTTTGCCTAAAATTGAACCAACGCCACGTAACTCTAAATCTCTCATGGCTACAGAAAATCCTCCACCAGGTCGATTCCATTCTTGCAACATTTTTAACCGTTCACCGGCTAGACCGGTAAGTTTTTGTCGGTTATAGAGAAAATAAGCGTATGCTTGTATTTGTCCGCGACCAATACGACCGCGTAATTGATAGAGTTGTGACAAGCCAAAGCGAGGGGCGTCGTCGACAATTAATGTGTTTACGTTTGGTACATCAAGTCCGTTTTCAACAATTGTTGAGCAAACAAGAATATCAATTTTTCCGTAATCAAAATCGTGCATAACATCGGCTAAACTCTCAGGATCCATTTGTCCGTGGGCGATAGCGATTTTTGCTTGTGGTACCAAACTCTGAAGCTCCTTAGCCTTAATTTCAATTGTTTCTACTTTATTGTAGAGATAGTAAAGCTGACCTTTTCTTTCTAATTCTTTTTCAATAACTTTTTTTATTAGAGGAATGTCGTATTCAATAATATTTGTTTCAACGGGTAAGCGACCATGCGGTGGAGTGTTGATAACGCTTAAATCTCTAAGACCGGACATAGCTAGGTGTAGTGTTCGTGGAATTGGTGTGGCTGATAATGTTAAAACGTGAGCGCCGGCTCGGATTTTTTTTAACGCCTCCTTGTGTTGCACGCCAAAACGTTGTTCTTCGTCGATAATAATTAAACCGAGTTTTTTAAATTTAACATCTCCAGATAAAAGTCGGTGAGTGCCAATTAAAATATCAACCGTTCCTAATCGAGCTTCGTTGATTACTTGTTTTATTTCTTCTTTTTCTTTAAAACGAAAAGCGCCAGCAATTTTTAGTCCGTACTTTTCCAGACGTTTTTTGAAAGTATCTTCATGTTGTTGCGCAAGAACGGTAGTTGGACATAAAACTACAGTTTGAATGCCATTGGAAGCAGCGCGAAAGGCAGCACGAATGGCAATTTCTGTTTTACCAAAGCCAACATCGCCACAAATAAGTCGATCAGCGGGAACATCGGAAGTTAGGTCGTCTTGAACGGCTTGCCAAGCAGTAACTTGATCGGGCGTTAGTTCGTAGACAAAATCGGCCGTCATTTGATCCTCGCCGTCTTGTTTGAATAAGGGAACTGCTTGGCTTAGGTGACGACGAGCATACAGATCTAGTAGCTCCTGAGCGTCTTTTATGGTTTCAGCTTTAGCTTTTCTTATTAAGCCAGGCCAGTTAGTGCTTTTGTCGAGTCGTTGTAGTTTGGGCCGGATAGGACCGATGTATTTCTCAATTTTATTAATTTGTTCAGTTGGAACAAATAATTTGTCATCAGCAAAATAGGTAATTAATAAGTACTCTCTTTCCCGTTCCCCGATGGTTTGTTGGACTAGTCCTTGGAACTGTCCAACGCCGTGATCAGCATGAACAACGTAATCACCAACTGAGAGTTGAACTAATGAGGCGGGGTTGGTGGCAACAGGCGAGGAATTTTTTTGTGGTCCAAAAATCGTTTGATCAGTTAACCAAATAATTTTGTTTTGTTCACAAATAAAACCAGGACCAATTGATAGATTTGGCGGGAGTGTTATTTGAGTTGATTGAACGTTGCTTCCTAGTGATTGATTAATATCGTAGGCGCGTTCACCGACAGAATAAAAATTGTAATTTTTATATTTCTTTGCAAAATCGGAGGGTGATAGTTGTTGGTAGGGTAGGGGCGTTATTATTTTTATTCCCATACTGATGCCTTTTTGTTCTGGATCGTTAACGCTTAGCCAGCTGGTATTTTTAGATTCAAAAACTAACTCATCGTCTTCTATTGTTGCTTCGTCAGGTTTTAATCTTTTAGGTCCAACAAAAATCCAATTTTCTTTGAGCAGGTCCCAGGCTCTAACAGTCAAAACCTTGCCATTAATTTTTATTGGCAATAATTCTAATTCATCAATCGTTGAGAAGGTTTTTCGAGAGCTGTCAGCAGTCTGTATTTTTTCTATGTTATTTTCATCCCAAATTACTCTTGTTGGTGTTTTTTGACCAGTTATCCAAAAATCAATTACATCGCCACGTTGTGAAAAAACACTTGGTTGATCGCAAGATTTCGCAGGTGATAAACCATTGTTAACCAACCATTCTACAACTTCTTTTGGCCGGACCTTTTCTTTCCTTTTTAATTTAAGGGTGTTTTTTTTAACGTAATCGGTTGTAATTATCTCCTTGGCTAAATTATCGTGATAAATTAAAGCGATTGAGTTTTTTGGTTGTGCCGAGAGATTTATTGGGGCACTAGAATTTCCAGGCCAAATGATAATTTTTTCTAGTTCATTTGGTAGCAACGCATGTAAAATAGCCGCAATTTTTCTTGTTTGCCAATCGTGATCAATAATTAAAGCAATTGACTGGTCATTACTTTGTTTTCTTAATTCGTTACATAGCCAAACTAGCGCTGTATCAGGAAGAAACTCAGCGATAGAAACATCTGTTTGGTTGTTCGTTAATGAACGAACCAACTTACTAATTGTCCATACATTAAAATTAGACATGACAATTTATTTGTCGTCGTGGCCAAGTGTAGCATATTTAATAAACTTGTACAGCCCCCCACAAGACATGCCCCATATTTGGTTTGTATAATTAGGGTGTATAATGGTTTTAGTTAATTAAATATTATGAAAAAACTTTATTTTTTATTATTTTGCTTGTTGGCGGTTTTTATCTTTTCGCCAAACAAAGCCTTAACAGCTAGTAATACAGTCATGTCCGGTTTTTCTTTTAGAACGGCCGGCGCTGATGTTGACGGTTACAAAACCTTTAAAGCTGGCATTGGCTCAACAGAAGTTTTTGTTTATCTAAAAATTGGCCAAACAAAGTTCGTTGGCTTTCCTGTGGGAATGAGACCAGTGGTTGATTGGCAACAAGGCGATACATTTAATATAAGTGGCGAATTAATGGGCTATAATAATGGTTTGTTGATTATCAAGGCTAATGAAATTAAGTACCAAACAAGAGATGTTTCAATTATCAAACAAGAAATGACGGTGGAAAATCTTGATAAGTCAGACGCCAACAATTATAAATTAGTAGTGTCTAGCAAAGAAAAAGAAAATAAATATGTCTTAACTACGATTAATAAATTTGGCCAAGAAGGTGGGCCGATAATTACAAACAACACCAATGTTGATTTTTTTGTTCCAGGAACAACGGTGCTTATAACTTCTATAAAAAGAAAAAACAATAATAACTTTTCTTACAAAATAATAGAAGTAAAAAAAACCGACAAGCCATTGTCAGCTGGAAAAAGACTGATTGATATTGTTAAAGTTAACGACAACTATCAATTAAATCAATTATTGGTTAGTCCGGTGGTATTAGCTAGAAAAAACCAGTTAATTATTCAGAATTCGGGTGGTGGTATTATCTATCTAAAAAATACTCCAGATCTCAAAAGAATGTTTAACTTACCATCTGGTCATAGCTTTTTTACATTAGCCACCAACAAAACTCAGGTATATAGCGTAAAAAATAACGCTCCAACTAATAATCAAATTTCTTTGGAGTTTTATAGTGGAACGCTTTTAAATGGTGTTTTAAATAGTCCGATAAAGGTTTTAGAAATTGCCGTAACGGTTCAATAATTATTTAATATTTTTAAAAACTTTTGAAATTATTCAGAAGTTTTTTTATTAAATTTATTTTGGACTTTATTAAGATCTTGTGTTAGTAAATCAGTAATAATTTCCACAGCCAGATCCAATTGTTTGTTCAGGCATTTTAATTCACTGTTGGAGAAGTTTTCCAAAACATAAGAGGCTATGTCTTGTTGTGGTTTCTGGGGTTTGCCAATGCCTAGTCGCACTCTAATGAAGTTTTTACCAATCGCTTCCTGAATTGATTTTATACCGTTATGTCCGGCGCTACCAGAAAATATACCAGTTTTTATTTGACCAAAGGGCAGGTCTAGATCGTCATGAACAACAATAACATCGTTGGTGGCTATTTTATAGTAACTACATACCGCCTTAACTGCTTGGCCGGAACTATTCATATAAGTTAATGGACGGCACAGTAAACGTTTTTCAGTTTTATTAATCTGACAAAACAATTGTTTTTTTTCCGTCCAATTTTGACTTATTTGTTCAAGAACTAAAAAGCCAAAATTATGTCTAGTATATTGATATTTTTTTTCTGGATTACCTAATCCAACTATCAATTTCATATAAAATTATCGGCGTCTTGCCCTAGTTAATTTACGCATACCAATAGAAATTGGTGTGCCCAAAAAATTGTATTTAGCTCTTAACTGATTGGTTAAGAAGCGAACATAAGAGGTGTGTAGGTCAGATTTGGCGTCTTTAATTAATTCAAAACGGGGCGGTTGAGCGTCTTTTTGAATTAAAGCGAATAACTTTGGTCGTAAAACGCCTTTGCCTTTAGCTGGTGGTTGTTTGCTTTTTACTTCTTCTAAAAATCTTTCTAATTCGCTTGAACCAATGTGAGTATAGCGGGCTTTAAAGACATTGAGGGTGAGTTTTAATAATTCTTGTAAGCGTAAATTATTTTTGGCTGAACAGAAAATGATAGGTGCAAAGCTTAAATGAGGAAAAAACTTGTAGAATTTTGCTCGTATTTGTTCAATGGTGTTAGAATCTTTATTTTCAACTGCATCCCATTTGTTAGCCACAATAATGACGCTGGATTTAGCGTTTATTAATAGTTCACCTAAGCGGGCATCTTGAAATGATAGTGGTTCGGTAACATCAACGACTAACCAAGTAATATCCGCCTTTTCAACCGCTTCTTTGGATTGAAAGACGCTTATTTTTTCTAATTTCTCTTTTCTAGAGCTTCGTCTAATACCAGCGGTGTCGATTAATTCAATGTGAGTATTGTGATAGGTGATTAAAACCGGTTGAGCGTCTCTAGTGGTGTACGGTTCTGGTGATACAATCATTCTTTCATAGCCAACTAGACCGTTTATTAATGAAGACTTGCCGACATTAGGTTTACCTATAACAGCTAACTTTATTTCGGGTGTCGCTGCTTTTGAGGGGACAAGTTTTACTGTTTTAAGTAGATTAACAACTTCATCTAATAAGTCACCCGTGCCGATGCCGGTTACACCAGAAACAAAAAATAGTTGACTCTTGCCAGCTAACTGATAAAAATTATTTCCATTAACTTGATGACGAATGTTATCAACTTTATTAACTACAACAATAAAAGGCTTGCCCGATTTTTTTATTAGTTTAGCAGCAATTTTGTCTTGGGGCATTGGTTCGCCCGATTTTATGTCAACAACAAATAAAACCAAGTCAGAGTCAGCAATAGCTAATTCAGTTTGTTTATAAATTTGCTTTTCAACGGCATCGTCGTGAATAACATCTAAACCGCCAGTATCAACTAATTCAAAAGTTTTATTGTTCCACTCGACAATGCCAAATTTTCGGTCGCGAGTTGTACCGGCAATTGGCGAAACAATCGCTTCGAAATGAGAGTCAGCTAAGCGATTAAAAAGTGTTGATTTTCCGACGTTAGCGCGTCCAACAAGAGCGACGCGGGGAATTCTTTTGGCCATGGATCTTATGTTATCAGAATATGGGTTAAAGTCAAAAATAACCATCATGGCTAATGGTTATTTAAAATAAGATTTTAAGACTAATTATTCCTCTAATGTATCAATAGTTGAAGACGGAGCGGAAAGGTCTTCACCACCAAGGTCATCAATAATTTCATCGGTTGAAGTTGGAGTTATGATTGTTTCGGTTGAGGTGGCGGTTGAAGTTGGTTCAGATTCAGTTGGATTGTACAAAGGGATTGGTAAAGGTGAGGCTGAATAAGCTGCGTCTGAATAATTTTTACCGATAATAGCAACAATGTCTGGTTGTTCTGACTGATGAAGTTCAAGCCAAGCTTTTAACCATTCAGGTTGATTGTCAGCAACAACGCCACCAAGTTCTTGTTTTAAGACATTTAAACTATTGCTTTTTGTGTTTTCTGATATTTTATAAATAACAGAAGTTTCAAAGCCTTTTTCTTGGGCGTTGCCATATTTAACAATATTTAAACCAATGTTAGTAAAAAATTCGGACGTTTGCATGGCTAAGTTTGGCGTGTCGGTACCATTGAGAATCACTATTTTTTGGTTTTCTTTTTTTAGACTTTCAATTGAGCTTAAATGATTCACCATTCTTTTTAATGTTTGGTAGTTTCCGTCTTTTGGTTGAAGGACCATGGCGCCTTCAGCGGTGATAGCTGGAACAAGTAAACCACCAGGACCATCAGTGATGACAAAATTGTGAATGTTATTTTTATCAATGCCGGCGATCATTTTGGCTATTTTATAAATTACATCAATTGGCGCGTTTGTTTCAAAGTTATCTTTTACAATACTAAAAAGTTTGCTAACTGTGTCGAAATCGCTAAAAGCATTTAAACTTAGTAATTTTTCCCGGACAGCATCTAATATTATTTGTTGACGATGGCTACGAGCAAAATCACTACCTTCGCCATTGGTGCCATGACGACTTCGGGCAAAACGCAAAGCTGTAATACCATCCATTTGTTGTTCGCCAGTACGAAAACTTATAACTGTAGTTTTGCCATCTTTATCGGTCGGGAAAGTACTATCGGTAAAGGCATTTTTAACATCAACTTTGACTCCGCCCAGCGCATCAACAAAATCAATAAAACCTTTAAAATTTATAATGGCATAGTGATCAACTGTTAGACCGGTAACATTGGTTATTACTTGGCTTATATCATTAATGCCTTGTTCTGGGCTTTCATTTCGACCAAGAGGATAAATAGAGTTAATTCTTACCCACTGATTAAATTTATTTTTTACAACCATGTCGCGAGGTAGGGAAAGCATGGTTATGTGTTTATTTTGTAAATCTAAACTGATCACCATAATGGTGTCAGTCAAGTAGGGGCCGTCGTGTCCAGGACCGCCGATGCCCATGGCTAGAATGGTCATTTTATTATCACTACCAGCGCCAGTAATTAAGCCTGCCAACGCTCTTAATGGATTATATTTTTCAAACCAAGATTGTTTGCTACTTAAATTATCCATAGCAACTAAGCCGATGGCTAAGGTAAAAACAACGGTAACTAAAATTACAACGCTCAGCCACGACCATTTTTTTTGTGGTTTATCAAAGTGTTGTTGATTATTTTTTTTAATTTCAGTTTCGGTTAAAAAATCAACCATTTGTTGGGCGCGATCATTTCTTTTCGGATTAATTCCATCAAAACTCATACGCATGATAGTATACTTATTGATTGAAGTACGGTCAATTGTTATTAATAAAAATAAACAATTTAAATAATGTTTATCTTGTTATTATGATTATTTAATAAACCATTGTCTTAGCGCTATTTTTTATAAATAAAAAACCCGCTTTTTAAGTGGAGTTAATGATGCGTTATTATTGCGAAACTTTTCACAAGATTCTAGGCTCTCGACTCTGGCAACTAGAATCTAGCTCGGCTTTGCTGGAATGGTGGACCACGTTAGACGTGGTGGACGCACGTGGGTTCGAACCACGGACCTCTGCAATGTGAATGCAGCGCTCTAACCAGCTGAGCTATGCGTCCTTAATTTAGTTTTTAAAAATCTTCTTCCTGCGGCACTTTTTA
>CAZAXS010000020.1:0-8962 GCA_964489205.1 uncultured Gammaproteobacteria bacterium | reverse complement strand
TCCTATTGTTGTGAGCAGGACGTGCTTGAAAATTTAATATAATAAATATATTAATTTGTTTTTTGCGCTAATAATATTTATACTAAAAAAGTAATAACCAAACTAAAATATTAATTTTATGGCAAAAATATTTGATTTGAGTACTGGAAAGGAGAAATTTACTTCTAACCCTAACTCTTTACCTGAAAATGATATCAACGAAGAAAGTGACAATCAAAACCACGAGTTAGCAAATAATGAGCGCCAGAAATATATAATTGACACCTTAAGAAATATATATGCACTTACTATAACAACGCTTAACGAAAGTCAATTCATAAGAATACGTATGTTAAAAGAAAAAATGGGAAAATTGTCCGGCATGATTAGTAAAAACGCTTATAGTGAATATGTGTCAATGTTTAAAACTCAGTCGATTGAGGATCTTTTGCCGATATTAGATAATTTAACGGACCATGATTTTAAATCGAGACCGGCGTATGCAAAAGCTCTAATAAATGCATTAGAAGAAAAAGACTATTCAGAGTCAATGGCAAAAAGAAAAAAATAAAAACGTTAGAACCTGATTATCAATATTTTTTTGCAAGTTTATCTGACGTAACTAAGGGGGTTAACGGTTTTGCCGTTAATACGAATTTCAAAATGTAAGTGAGGTCCGGTTGATCGACCGGTGTTACCTATGGCGGAAATTACTTGACCTTGAACAACGCGGTCACCAGCGCTAACGTATAGCTCAGAAGAATGGGCGTAAAGCGAGCGCATGCCATTACCATGGTTAATGATCACATAATATCCGTATCCACCTCGGTTCCAACCGGCTGTTTCCACGGTACCACTTTGAATGGCATAAATTGGCTGACCAACTTTATTTGGAACGTCGATACCATAATGGCGCCAGTTAAAATATTGAGACAAACGTCTGGAGGTTGTTGGCCAAATTAATTTACCGTCGGCTGATGGTTGAGCGTTGGCTCCAGCAACAGTTCCTGGGCGCTTAGGCGGTGTAGTTTGGTTTTGTTGACGATAAGGAACTGGTGCGGGTGCAACGGCAATTGGTTTACCACCAGGAACAATAATTTCTTGGTTTATTCTTATGTCATTAGAAGAAGCTAGTTTGTTAGCAGCGACAATTGCGTCAGCATCGGCACCATAAGTTTTGGCGATTTTACCAATACTATCACCCTTTTTTATGGTGTGAATAACGCCGTCAAGTGGCGGAATAATTAACGATTGACCTGGTTTTAAGGTTGAACGAAGGGTTAAGTTATTAGCCCAAAGCAAAGTATTTATCTTTAATCCAAAAGCGGTGGCTATGCCACTGACGGTGTCACCACTATTAACTGTGTATTTGGTTATACCATCACGAATTTTATTGGTTTTATCAGGAGAAGTTATTATTGGTAATAATAATGCGTTTTGATCGAGTCCCAGTTCCGTTTGACCTGGAGCTGGTAAATCGAGTGATTCGATATTTTCTCTTTCTCTGGCTTCTAAGTCGGCATTAAAATAATCTTGATCGAGGTTGGTGTTATTTATGTTGGTTCGACCCTCAGTTATTTCTTCATCAAAATAACTAACCGGCAAGCCGTCAACTGACGGTACGATTCGATATAAGGCCATGCTTTTACCAATACTGTCCAGTCTTATTTCGTCAGCATTAACATTGCGCCAAGTAATAAACAAGACAATAAAAACAACCAATATTGTAACCGGTGTTTTTAAAATTATCTCTGTTAAAGATTGTTTTCTATTAAAACTTAATCGTTGTTTTAACCAACGAGAAAATTGATAGACTGGTAATAGAATGCCACGTAAAAACCATTTCCAAATAAATCTTATTATTATTAAACCGCTACTAAAAATCGAGTTGAAATAATATGAGAATTTATTATGGTTTTGGTTGCTATTTGGCTCGTTATCGCGCCAAAACATACAGGCATTAACATACCAAAAATTGATGATTTCGGCAATCTTAGAAAAGAAAGAATTAGGGAAGAAGAAATGCCGCCGGAGGCGGATCCGCCTATAGCGGAAGTAATTAGGGGTTAGGAATTAGGAAAAGGGATTAGGGAAGAAGAAATAGGAATTAGGGATTAGGGGTTAGGAAGTTAGGAAGAGTGATTGGGGATATAAATAGACCGCAGAAGTAGGGCGGTTAGCTAACATTAGCCACCATTGTCAGTTTCGTAAAATAATTATAGAATGCTCTATAGAACCAATTTATGACAACAAGTAATTATAACCATCAAGAAATTGAAAAAAGATGGATTGAATCGTGGGACAAACAAGTTGATTTGTATCAAGCAAAAAATGAATACTCAAAACCGAAGTATTATTGTTTGGTTGAGTTTCCCTATCCCTCTGGTCAGGGACTCCATGTTGGACACCCTCGTAGTTACACGGCGCTAGATATTATAGCTCGAAAAAAAAGGATGCAAGGCTTTAATGTTTTGTATCCAATGGGTTGGGACGCGTTTGGTTTGCCAACAGAAAATTACGCAATAAAAACCGGAATTAATCCGGCGATCGTAACTGAAAATAATATTAATAATTATCGTCGTCAGTTAAAGTCATTAGGTTTTTCTTTTGATTGGTCTCGTGAAATTAATACTACCGATCCAAAATACTATAAATGGACGCAATGGATATTTTTACAGATGTTCAAAGCGGGCTTGGCTTATAAAACAGAAACAGCAATTAATTGGTGTTTGTCATGTAAAATTGGACTCGCTAATGAAGAGGTTGTTAACGGAAGGTGTGAGCGATGTGGTGGTGAGGTAGAAAAAAGAATGAAATCTCAATGGATGTTAAAAATAACCGCTTATGCTGATAAATTATTAAAGGGTTTGGACGAGGTTGATTACATTGAAAGGGCTAAAATTCAACAACGTGAATGGATTGGAAAAAGCGAAGGCGCTAATGTTGATTTTCAAGTTATAACAAAAAACGGAATTGATTTAGGAAAGGTAACTGTTTTTACAACTCGACCAGATACGATTTACGGTGTAACTTATTTAGTCATTGCTCCAGAAAGTAATTTACTGAATGAATGGTCGGGTCAAATTTTGAATTATGACAAAATAGAAGGTTATCGTGATCAGGTGAGTAAATTATCCGATATTGATCGAAATAATGTTGAACGAGAAAAAACAGGCATTGTGGTTGAGGGTATAGAAGTAGTTCATCCGTTGACTGGTGAAAAGCTTCCTCTTTGGACGGGTGATTATGTTCTGGCAAATTATGGAACGGGCGTGGTTATGGCAGTGCCGGCTCATGACGAACGTGACTGGCTGTTTGCTAAAAAATATAATTTAATTATTAAAAAGGTTGTTGACGGCGGTGAAGACGATAAATGTTTTACTGGTAGCGGTGTTTGTGTAAACTCTAACGAACTTGATGGTTTGAACACAATTGAAGCCGTAAATAAGATAATTAATGTTTTTGAACAAAAGCAGATTGGTAAAAGCGCGGTTGTATACAAACTGCGTGACTGGGTTTTTTCTCGTCAAAGATATTGGGGCGAACCAATCCCAATGATTTATTGTGAACAGTGTGGTTGGGTGCCGGTGCCAGAAAATCAGTTACCAATAACATTGCCGAATGTTGAAAAATATCAACCAACTGATGATGGGGAGTCGCCTTTGTCAGCCATGACCGATTGGGTAAGAACTAGCTGTCCAAAATGTGGCTCCGAGGCAAGAAGAGAAACCGATACCATGCCAAACTGGGCAGGTTCTTCCTGGTATTTTTTGCGTTATATTGATCCGGGTAATGATCATGAGTTTGCTACTCAGGACGCGCTTAAATATTGGTTACCGGTTGATTGGTATAACGGCGGTATGGAGCATGTAACTTTGCATTTGTTATATTCTCGTTTTTGGCATCAATTTTTATATGACCAGGGATTTGTACCAACTTCCGAGCCGTATCAAAAACGAACCGCTCACGGCATGATTTTAGGAGAAGGCGGTGAAAAAATGTCTAAGTCACGTGGTAATGTGGTTAATCCAGATGAAATGGTGGAGCAGGTTGGCGCTGACGCTTTTAGGGCCTATGAAATGTTTATGGGACCATTCGATCAGGCTATTCCTTGGGATACAAAAAACATGCTCGGTGTGAGAAGGTTTCTAGAAAAATTGTATAAGTTTGTAAATGAGAAAAACAACAATTGGAACGCTAACGATGATAAGGAATTAAATCGAGTACTTCATAAAACTATAAAAAAAATCAGCGAAGACATTGATCAGTTAAAACTAAATACAGCAATTTCCAGTTTAATGATTTGTTTGAATGAATTTGTAGCAAATAAAGAAAAGGTATCGTTTGTTATGATAAAAAACTTTTTACAATTGTTAGCTCCGTTTGCTCCTTTTATTACCGAAGAGCTGTGGAGTCAGATGGGCGAAAAAGAATCAATTCATCGAAGCAGTTGGCCAAAATTTGATGATAATTTATTAAAAGATGATGTTGTAACAATTGTGGTCCAGGTAAATGGTAGGGTTCGAGCTAAGGTTGAAGTTGAGGCTAATGCTAGCCAGGAAATGGTTGAGTCTTTGGTGCGTGCTAATGACCAAGTGAGTAAATATATCAACGATGCAGAAGTAAAAAAAGTTATTTTTGTGCCTAATAAATTAATCAGTTTTGTTTTGTGAGCTTAAGTCAACGCGCCAAAGAAGCAATGAAAGAGCTTGGTATCAACCCTAACAAATTAAGAGGGCAGAATTTTTGTATTGAGCCGGGAGTGATAAAAAACATGGTTGAAAAAGCGGGGTTAAATCAAGCGGAGATGGTGTTAGAAATTGGGCCCGGGCTTGGGTTTTTGACTGAACAATTATTAACTAATGGACATGAAGTTATTGCTGTCGAAATCGAACAACATTTTATTGATATTTTGCACAGACTTGAACAACAAGAAAAATTAACAGTTTTGCACGCCGATGCTTTAACTGTGCCTTTAGATAAGTATCTTAATAAAGAATATTCAGTTGTTAGTAATTTACCTTATTCAATTACCGGATCAATAATAAGAAGATTGTTAACCGCTAAACCTTTACCAAGAAGGATAACGGTTTTATTGCAAAGAGAGGTGGCGGAGCGAATGATTGCTCCGGCTGGAGAAATGAGTTTATTGTCTTTGGCGGTTCAATTATATAGTCAAGCAAAAATAGTTAGACACGTGTCGGCAAAAGCTTTCTGGCCGGTGCCAAAAGTTGAGTCATCAATTATTCAGATGGATAATGTTGGTTTAGTTAATAAATTATCAGACAATCAAGAGAAGTTGTTATGGCAAATCGCTAAGTTTGGTTTTGCTAGCAAGAGAAAACAACTTCATAACAATATTGCTAGTGGCTTGCGTTGTGAAAATCAGGCGATAAAGAATTTTATTATAAAAATAGGACTGGATGAAAAAACTAGGGCACAACAGTTATCGGTAAAAGATTGGATAGATTTAACTTTTCTAGTTGAAGACTATTTAAAAAATACTCAAACATCAAAAAAATAAACACTCTTGACGAATGTACTAAAAAAATAGTTTAAAAATGTCTGCTAGTTCTTGGAGAAAAAGCTTTTTTGTTATATAATTTACTAGTAATAGTAGTAATAAAAGCTTCGCTTTAAACTATGAGTGATAAAAGTTATTTGTCTTATATTTCATCACCAAAAGTTACCGCTGGTCTCTTGGTTGTTTTGGGTACAGGGGCGATTTTTTTCGGCTTGGGATCGTGGCAAAAATCCTTTAAATATGGGCTATTATATAATGATGCTAATAAATTAAGTCAACAAGGTAATAACAATGATTTACAGGTGTCAAACTTATCGGTTGATGATAATAAAGTTGATTTTTCTGACCCAAAATTAAAAGTAAAAGACACAGATAGCGACGGGTTAAATGATTGGGACGAATTGAATGTCTACAAAACATCGCCATATATTAATGATAGTGATAGCGATGGGATTAGCGATGGTGATGAGATTAAGAGAAATTCAGATCCGCTTTGTGCTGAAGGAGCGAATTGTTTGTCATACGAGAATGATTTAAAAACAATCAATAACAGTAGTGGAATTGAAGATATTGGTCAGGCGCCAACATCAACAATAGATATAAACGCACTTGAATCTATTCCTGTTAATGAATTAAGAAATCTTTTAAAAAGCGCTGGTTATACCGAAGAGCAGTTGGGTCAACTAACTGATGATCAACTTAGCCAGTTATGGCAACAAGCGTTGCAAGATTTAACTAATAAAACTAAAAACTAAAGTATGAGTTTTAAGAATCGATCGAGTAAATTAGCCTTTGGTTTGTTGTTATTGTTAATGGTTTTGTCTGGAACAATTTTTGTAAAACCACAAACGGCAAAAGCTATTTTAGTCGAGGATGTAGTAAATTTGGGAGTCAATATTAAAGACACTGTCTGGAAGTTAGCAAAATCAGCGGTTGAACACTCAGCTTCAGTTTTGTTTAAAAATACAACTAGATATTTTTTGAATAATTTGGCTTATAATGCGGCGACGGCGATTGTTGAGGGTGGTACTGGTAAGACACCTTTGTTTCCAAAGTTGCAACCAGCTGAACTGTTAGAACAAGCGGCCGGTGATGCTTTGGGAGAGTTTATTGATGGCGTTATCGGTGAGGCCGGTTTGGAAGAGTTTGATATTTGTAATCCGGGAAGTTTGCAAACGACATTAAACATATTAATTCCTGCTTTCCGCGAAGTTGATCCAAATGCATTTTATCGAGAAAGTCCTTACAAAGCTAAGTGTCATTGGCAGGATATTAAAAAAAATTGGTCAGAATTTGCTGATGCGGCCAGAAAAGACCCGTCGCAATATTTATTCGGAATAAAAGCACAATTTAAAGACGGTGCTAATGATTTAGATATTTCTGCAAAAGTTAATTCGAGACTACTGACAACACAACAAGAAAGTAAATTATCGGCACAATTAAACATAATCGCTAATCAATATATTAATCCAGTTGTCTCGCCAATTTCTAAATTTATAAAAACACCAGCTTCAGTTGTTAGCGGTTCTTTTCAAAGTACAATTGATAACAGTACAAAAGCAGAAACGACTTTTACTGGTGACTTGTTTGCTGATGCTTTAGGTATTTTTACTAATACCTTGGCAGCGAAGTTACAAAAAAAGATCATGCAGGGTTTGGATAATAATTCGATGCCAACTTCAAAGGTTACGCTAGCCCAATTGAATAACGCTCTTGGTGGCTCGACTATCAAAAAAGGAACCGATGCTTTTGCTGATTTTAGAAAAGTTAATGCGGTGCGTGCAGATGGTGCTGGTATGGATGCTTTTGAAAAGTTTTCTTCAGAAAAATTACCCTTACAAGGTGATAATTCTTTGGTTAAAGGTCCGGGACCAACCTCAGAAGTTTTGCCAGATTTTATTTTAATGGCAGCCAGACAGGAGCTAACACTAAAACAAGCGATTGATCAGGGTATAATCCCTTCTAATCTCCAGTTTGGTTTTAATAAGCAAAGAAGATTGGAAGAACGAGTAGCAGATAATTTCACCGATGAATTTATTAAAGACGATGACAGTAACTGGTCTAACGCTTTTTCTTATCGAGGTTTGTTAATTGGAAGGACACAAAGATTATTTCCGCAAAGTTGGGAATTAGCAGCGTTATACTGGCGCTACTATGATAATCGCTCAACTGGACCACTTACAATTCAGTCGGTTATGGAATGTTTCGCCGATACAAATACCGGTATTTCTCCTTATGGAACTAAGTATAGTGAAGATCCTAGGTATCCAGAAAAGTGTCGTCGTGATATGAATGGTGACGGTGATATTGATGATTTAAATCCAATGGAGGATTTTAACCCATATTTTCACTTAGTCGACCCAAATTGGGTTTTGCGTTTACCAGCGACAAAGTGCGTTGCTAAGGGTCCGGGTACAGAAAAAGTTTACGAATCAACTCAATGTATTGAAGATAATGTTGATGCTGGTCCACAAGCAATACCTGGTGGTCAAAGTAATGGTACGGCGATTTCTAGGGGCGAGGGCACGCCAATCTGTGACGCTGATCAGGCGAAAAAATTGGGTATGAAAAATGTTGATCAGATCAGCTATGATATTCCGAAAAAAATTGTAACCCGTGACGATAATTATTGTGCCGACTGGCAATCATGTATTAAGGAAGACGGTGCTGGTAATTGTGTGGCTTATGGTTATTGTGTTGAAGAAAAACCAATTAAAAAATTAAGCGCTAACTCTTGTTCGTTTCCAAAAAATAGTAACAATGGTTTGTATGCCAGTTGTGATAGTTTCCAAATTGCTGGTCAGTCTTATAATCTAGTCAAAAATTCTTTAAAAAAATGTAACGATTCTGACGCTGGTTGTAAACAGTATTCAACTAACATGAAACCGAATACCGACGGTAGTTTAAGTTGGGATCTTTCGGCTAGTAATTCGTCATTATTTTTGAACAGTAGCGCTACCACTTGTGATAAATCAAGCGAGGGCTGTACAAAGTTTGCGCCATATCAAAACGGAGTTAACCTACTTTATAATGGTGATTTTTTGAAAACAAAAATAGGCACAACTATACCAAGTGGTTGGACAATTGATTCAGAAGGAGCCTGTGATTTCTCGCAGAAATTTAATGGTGAAGGCGGAGCTTCTCTATACAGCGACGGCACGCTTTGTTCGGTGATTAATGAAACGCCGGCTCTGGTTAGCAATGGATATGATTATCTATTGAATTTTAAATATAAAACCGAATCGGACGTCCAAATTAGTTTTGCTATTATTGGTTATGACGCAAATGGCGCTGAAACTAAAACAGAAAATATTAGCGCTACCAGTTCAACAGATTGGATAAGTGTTAGTAAAAAAATTAGTATTAACGAAAACAGTTCAAACGATTGGGTTTTTCCTTTAAATACTAAAGGTTTAAAAGTTAAAATAAATCACGGTGATCAATCTGGTAAAGTTGGTT
>CAZAXS010000019.1:0-9193 GCA_964489205.1 uncultured Gammaproteobacteria bacterium | reverse complement strand
TTTTCATCTTTAATTCTTTTTTCCAACTCTTCCAAATTCTCTTCACGTTGACTACCACCAATCACCTCACCAAAACCTTCGGTAGCAATTAAGTCGGCACATAAAGCTACTTTACCGTTTTCACCATCGGCGTGTTTCATGTAAAAAGCTTTAATGTGAGCTGGCCAATGGGTTACAAAAATTGGTCGATCAACATCGCTAGTTAATAATGTCTCGTCATCGCCACCCAAATCATCATCATGTTTAATATCCGAACCCATGGCGTTTAATTTATCTACCGCTTGATGATGGGTTAATCTAATAAACGGCGCCTTAATACTGCGTAACTTTTCTTTGTCGCGTTCCAAAATGTCTAATTCTTTATCACATTTTTTTATTTTTTTTTCCGCCACATAGCTAATTAAATTTTCTTGCAATTCTAGATTGCCCTCATGGGTGGTAAAAGCCATTTCCGCATCCATCATCCAAAACTCGGTTAAATGACGACGGGTTTTAGACTTCTCAGCGCGGAAGACTGGACCAAAATCATAAACCCGACCATGTGCACCAATGCCCGCTTCCAAATATAATTGACCCGATTGCGACAGATAAGCTTTGCGCTCACCAAAATAATCAATTTCAAACAACTCGGTTGTACCTTCACAAGCATTTGGGGTTAAAATTGGTGAATCAAATTTTATAAAATCGTGATTGTTTAAATACTCACACACCGCCCAATAAACAGTGTGACGAATTCGGAGAAGCGCCCATTGCTTACGCGAACGCAACCACAAGTGTCTTTGTTCCAACAAAAAATCTGGCCCATGCTCTTTGTTACCAATTGGATAATCAACCGAAACACCAACCACCTCCAAGTCACTTACTTGCAATTCATATTCATCTTTTTTTGGATGCTTACTAACTGTACCAGAAATTGTACAAGTCGATTCTTGAGTTAATGAATTAGCTTTTTCCCAAACTTCCGGCGCCACCACGCTTTGATCAACTATCGCCTGAATATAGCCACTACCATCACGAATTTCAATAAACATGATTTTGCCACTTGAACGGGTATTATTTACCCAGCCCGACAAAGTGGCTGGCAAACCAACAAAGTCAGCGATTTTATTAATCAAAACAGTTTGTTTTTCCATATTTAATCAGTATATCAAATATTTTAAGAATAACAACGAACTTTATTTTTTAAAACAAAACAAAAAATTCTTGACAAGAAAAAGTTATTGTTATATAAAAATTAATTGTTCTTTATAATAGTAAGTTCTTTTATATGAAAGGTTAGGTAATGTACAACCCATTAGTTACTTCATTAATATTAATGGTCATATATGTCATAGTAACATTTCTATCACATAAAAATCATTATTCAACGGTCAAGTCAATAATCATCATTGGCGTGACCTATAATTTGTTAGGCGTCTACGCTTTCGCAAATGGTGACGAAAAAACAGCTACTGCCTGTTGCTTGTCATCAATTGTCATTATGTCACTAAAAAAAATAACAGGGTCTTTTAACTAAATTAATAACATCAGGAAAAATAATCCTGGTGTTTTTTTATATAAAAAACTTCCCTCGGTATAAAACCCAGGGAAGAAATAATATTAATAAATAACGAAGGCTTTTTTGGCTTTAGTTGGCGGAATAACGTTTCCCTGACAACTAATTAACCTTCCTTTATGTCGAACACAGGCACAACCTCCATCATCGTCAAAAAGATTTCCAATGTCATCCGGTGATACGCAAACATCTTCACCGAAAACGGAATTATCCGCGTCTTCATCAGGAAATGATATCCTCTTGCAACGACAATAAATATCGTCTTCATTCACGTGACTTACCTCACGTGAATCATTTTCCTGTTCTTCTGACAGGCCCGAATATACAGAAGTTATCCTGTTTTCTTTTTTGCACATAGCGCAACCTCAATAAAAAATGAATAAAAGAACAATGTTCATCTAATAGTATGAACATTGTTAGTTAATAACAATTTTTTTTAACTGTCAACTACCACAAATCCTTCACCAAAGGTACGTATAAATTATCTTGACCCAAATAAAATGCCAAACTTGGAACAAGTAAATCATCCATTTTTAGCATAACCATTTTTGCTTCACCCAGTGACTGGTTAACATAATCTGAATTGGTCAAATTATAACCACCAGCACTAATAATTATTTCCAATTTTGTCTTATCAGTTAACGCATCATATTCTGCTAAACCAAAATTCTGCCAATATATTTGCGCTGCCGAAACCTTAGCCAATAGCGGATCAACATCTATTATCGCAAACGGCTGACGCGTACCGGTAATATCTTCAATACTTAAATTATCAATTTTTTTATAATAGCTCAGTTGCCAGTTAGTTTTATTTTTAATTATTTGCGCCGTACTTAAATTTTCTAATTCGAAACCTAAACTCTTAACAAAATCATTAGCAACCACCTCAGCCTGATTTTCGTTAATTTCTTTAGGCATCATAATTTGTTTTAAAAATCTTATGCGCCAATTTTTTTCATTTTTAACAAAATTAATATAACCTTTTTCAGTATCAACCTCGGTTTTTAATCCAAATAATTGATCGTTTTCAAGAACCAACTGACCATTTAACTCACCATCAACCCGTTTAACATTCATAAAGTCAAAAAGGTTATTTATAAAAGTCGAGGGAATGGCTGTGCTAATTTTATATACCGAAATTTTATCCGCTATATCTGGTAATTTATTATTTAAAACAAATTTTTTATCAGCTGACACCTCTGATTGTTTTAAAACTTCTGGACTAACTGGGTTAACCGGTTCAGCCTTAAACAATAAGGCCGAATTATCTGGCTCAACAACCATCGGTTGAATGGTATTCATTTCGGGAGACTCAACAGCAACATCTTCTTCTGCAATAAATGGCATCGCCCTAAGCGTTGGCGCCGAAGCAACATTATCATTAGAATTAAAATTAGTCTCAACCATTGGCACAAAATTCTCAGTTACCGGTGTTTCAATTTTAAATTCATTTTTTTTACTTAACAAAGCATTATTAATGTCTTCTTTTTCGATCACCACCACGTTATTAATTAATGGTAATTGTTTATAGACAAAACCATCTTGATTAGCAATAACCATTAATACCACTAAAGCCACCGGCACCATTGCCCCCGTCCAAAAATACCAGCGTTGATAAAATAATTTAGATTTTTTCGTCTGCAAATCAATAGCTTTTATTTTTAACTGGCCGGACAAATGCTCAACAAATTCGTTAGTTAATGGCACAATTGGTTTTAATTGTTCTATTTTTTTTAGCAATTTTTCATCTAAAATGTTATCTTCCATATTATCTAACATAAGCCATTAATAATAAAATCAAGGCTGATAATGGTAAACGATCTTTTAATAATTTTATTGAACGACTAAACATCATTTTACAAGACGCTTCACTAGAACCGGTTATTTCCGAAATTTCCTGATAACTTAGTTGTTGCCAAACACGCATTACAATCACCTCTTTTTGTTTCTCGGGCAATAACTCTAACTCCTTTTTTATTTTTTCTAATTGATCTTTTATATCAAAATCTATTTCCACATGTGAGTCATCGGCCAACTCAAAGGCTTGCTCCAAATCAACCGTTTCTTTTTTTTGTCGCCAATGATCAATGACTGTATTACGTGCGATTCTTAAAAGCCAAGTCTTAAATGAACTTTTTTTCTCGTTGTAAGACGAAATATGTTCCAACGCTTTCATGAAAACCAAACTAGTTAGGTCCTCGGTTGTTTCTTTGTGCCAGGTTTTATAATAAATAAAGTCAAAAACACTACCAACATACTGACGATATAATTTATCGAAAACCTCTAAATTACCTTGTTTACAGGCATTTATTAAAATTAAATCTTCTTCCATAAATTTACTTCTAATAAACTATACGTCCCAAACGTTTATTGGTAACATCTTTATTTTTTATCTTTGTTTTAAACCGATTACCTTTTGTCCGTCTTTATCAAAATATACATCAAAAACCATTGGCTGATCGTTTGTGCTTTGTTTTATAAATTCAGTTAATAGCGGTAAACCTACTTTCGTCGCTTGAACTGGCGTTGTCGTGGCGTTGGAGTAATTAATTACCGCCAACGAATTAAAGTCTAATTGAAGGTTTTTTATTTTTTTCGTCTGATTAACAATATATCCTTTTTCTGGTGGTTGGCATTCACTGTTACAAACTTTATCTTTTTTCATCTGAGCCACCGCTTCATCACCTTCAAGAACATAAACCTCATCAACACCGACCATTAAATCACCATTATCACTTACAAACGGACTATTAATTATAGCTGGCGTACTGCTAGCATTTATATCTGCTTTTACCTTTGTTGCTTCAATCGACGACAAGATTGCGCCAAAATAATTCATACTATTTTTTAAGCCGTCATCAATTTGCTCATTTTTTATATCGGCTAAAAATTTTTCATAATCATAAACTTCTAGATTTTTTTCCTTACAATTTTTTAATATTTCATCAGAAGTTGATTTAAAATATTTTACTGGCAAATAGCCAGGAGCATGGCGCATACTTAATACAACTAATTTATCATCAATTAGGATTACTAAATTATCATTATAATTTTCCGAACAGTTTTTATAACTCATTTCAGTATAAACAACCACTGGATATTCAGCTATGGTCGCTTTTAAAATTGTTTCTTTAATATACGAATCGTTGGGCAAAACCACTTCATCGCCAATAACTAGTTTTGCTAAATTTTTCTTCCAATATTCATCTTTAATTAAATCATCAACCAAAAATGATCTTATTTCTAACCAAAAAGGCTGGCCAGTTGGAACCTGTCCGTCGGTTACTATTTTTAAATCAGCCGGATATTTAAAGGTTATGCCTAAGTTTTCGTCACTAAAAGTTTTAGTTGAATTTTGGTCGCTAGTCTGTTTGTTAGTTGTTTTTTCCTTTACTTCAGGTGTTTGCTTATTTTTATTTATTAATAATTGAAAAGAAAAAACCAAGACTATGGTGGTTACTAAGCCGATTGTAAAAACTAGAATTACGCTTTTGTTAAAAAATTTATTCATATGTAAATAATATCACATGACTTTGATATATTGAAAATTATCTTCCTATACGACCGTCAACCACTTTAATAATTCTACCCGCAGCTGAGGCGTACTCTGGTTCGTGCGTCACCATAACTATGGTTTGTCCTTGCTTATTAAGATTTAAAAAGATTTGCAATATCTTTTCTGAAGTTTCAGTATCTAAATTAGCCGTTGGCTCGTCGGCAAAGATAATCTTTGGGCTATGCGCAATGGCTCGAGCAATACTAACTCGTTGTTGCTCTCCCCCCGACAATTGGTTGGGTAAATTATTAACCCGCTCACCTAATCCAACTTTTTCCAAGGCCTGAATAGCTAATTTTTTAGCCTCAAGCTTGCTTTTATTTTGCATTAATAAAACAATAGCTACATTTTCCCAAGCAGTTAGTTCCGGCATTAAAGCGTAGTCTTGAAAAACATAACCTAGGTTTTCTAAACGAAAACGGACTCGTTGTTCACTATTTAATTCCAAGATATTTTGTCCATCAATTTCAATCACCCCCGAAGTTGGTCTGTCTAATAAACTTAATTGATACAATAATGTACTCTTACCAGCGCCGGAACGACCCATAATTGCCACGAACTCCCCGTCTTTAATATCAACATCTACGCCTTTTAGAACTTGCGTTTCTATGTTCCCCGTATAATAAGTTTTAATTAAATCTCGTGCCTTTATCATATATTTAATTTCTTCCCAATATTGAATCAAGAGTATTTTTCTTAACAATCATTCTCGCTGGTAAATAGCCAGCAATAACAGTAGTGATATACAGCAAAATAACCCGCTTAGCGGTACCAGAAAAAGTGGCCACCAAAATACCATCAGAAAAAGGGAAATTAATTGGATGTTTATCAAAAAACGGAACCAAAGCTCCAAAAATAATAATCAAACCAATAAAACTACCGGCCACCGCATAAAAAACCGATTGAAAAACATAAGAAATCTCAATTGCTTTAGAAGTAATACCAATACCTTTTAAAATACCAATGTATTTTTTACGCGTTATTGCGTTAATAAAAATAACAATAAAAATCGTAATCGCCGCTACCACCAAACCAATTGAACTTATTGCGTTACCTAAAATATCAAAAGTCTTACGCATGTCTTTAATAAATTTTGGCTCCGCTTCTTCAGCGGCTTGAATTTTAGCGTAAGCATCAAAGCCAGAATTTACTAATTCTCGCTTAACTAAATAAGGGTCAGCCTTATCATTTACTTTAATAGCCACCTCAGAAACATTAAAATCTGTGCGACCAATTATTCCTCGAAGTTGGGAATCTAACATCACCACTCGTCGATCAATTTCATCGACCTTACTTTTGTATATACCTTTAATTGTTACTTCACGAACGTTTCCATTTATTGTTAAACGAATCCTATCACCAATAGCAACATTCTCTAAAACTTTAAAATCTGACGATTCAATATCTAAATACTTTTTCAATAACATTGCTCCAACTAAAACCTGGTCATAATCGCCTGGTTGTAAGTATTCACCTTCTTTAATAAGCGCAGATAACCCTGTTACATTATTTTCAGCAATCGGATCAATTCCCATAACCGTTCCACTAACCGCGTCATCGGTGTCGTCTCGTCTTTGTTTGGGATTTTTGTAATTAGCTTCGATCTTAACACCGGCCGTATAGCGTCCGGAAAATGCTTTAATGTTTTCTATATTACTGGTCGCACCTAAAATATCAACACTACGGTCGATGTATGGCCTATCTTGCAAACGAGAAATAAAAACATCACTGATATAATACTGACGAACTGCGATCACTGCCCCCTCAATTAAACCCACTAAAATGCCACTAACAACAACTAGGTTTAAAAGGGTTAAAGTCATGACAAAAATAATCAACCCCGTCGTCCATTTACTGGCGCGTCGAATTTGTCTAAGTGCTAAAAAAAATCCAACTTTTACATCCAATGGGATCATATTTATGGTTGAATTATAACTTTGTCACCTGGATTAACTCCGCCAATAATTTCATAGAAGCCATCACTACTTTTTAAACCAACCGTAACTTTTACTTGGTCGATTTTTTCATTTTTTTCACCACTTACAACCTCTAAATAATATTCACCGTTTTTATAAGTAACCGCTTTAACGGGTACAACCGTTTTAGCTTCAACCGTGGCCGTTGTTATATCTAAATTTGCCGTCATCCCCGGCTTTAACCTTTCATCTTGAGTTATAAATTGAACAATTGTTTTATAAGTTGGTACACCATTAATCACCGTTTCTGCCGTTTCAATAGTTGAAACAACTCCATCAAAAACAACGGTTTCACCATAAGCATCAACTGAGATAGTCGCCTGGTTATTTGGCGCAACTTTAGCAATATCAATTTCTGGTATGTTTACCTCTACCTGTAAACCAGCTTTAGAAACTATACTAATTAAACTTTCTGTATTATTTCCACTTAAGACCAACTGACCAACGGTCGCGTTAACCTTAGTTATTTTTCCATCAAAAGGCGCTTTCAAAATTGTCTTGTCTAGATTTGCCTCAGCTTCCAATAAGTTTGCTCGAGCCGAATTTAAACTAGCCAAAGCGCCTTCAATATTTATTTTCTTTTGTCTAACGATCGCTTCTTGTCCACGAATTTCTTCGCTTGAAGCTCCAGCTACTACTACACTAAGTTCTTTTTCAGCAATAGAAACATTATTAATTGCGGACGTTACCGAAGCCTCAGCTACCGCTAAATTATTCTGATTACTTAAACGCTGAGTCTTTAGGTTATTCATGACTTGCATAACCGAATTTGATCGAGACAAAACGCTTGAGCGAGCGGTATTTACTGCTGTTTTGTAGTTATTTAAATCAGTACTTGATAAACTAAATGAACCACCTAAGGCTGATTTAACCGCGTCTAAAAATGTTACTACTTTTAACAAACTCTTATTGGCGTCCGTTAGATAGACGTCAATTTGAGCGTCTTTATCGGTTAAAGTTAATAATGACAATCTTTTTAAATTATCTAATTCAACTTTCATTTGAACACGCAAGTTTTCCGCGAGAATTTTATCTTGTTGGTTTGAGGTTGAAAAAGATAACTCTGGATTACTAGTTTGATCATTGTTAAAAATAGGATCGCTGTACTGATTAACCGCGGCGTCTGCATCAACATAAGCCTCTTGTAAACGAGTTTGTGCATTATCAATTAAAGATAAAACATCTCTTTCAGCCCGATCTTTAACAATCTGTTGATTTCGTTGAGCGTCTAACAACGCTTCTTTTGTGGCCGATAATTTACTGCGTGACAAATCAATTGCTTCCGCCCTTGGACCACGTTTTAACTCATCCAATTTTAACTGATCAACAATTAACTGTGACTCGGCCTGACGATAAACAGCGTTGGCGCTTGAAACTTGTGCCGAAGCCTGAGCTACACGTGCCCTCGCCTCTTTGTTGTCTAAAACAATCAACTCTTGTCCCTGAACAACCTGATCACCAATCTTTGTACTGATCTTTGCTATTCTCCCGGAAGCCTCGAAGCTCATATCTACCGATTCGGCCGGCTTAACCACCCCAGCAATCACAATGTTTTGTTTTAAGGTTTTAGCTGTTACAGAGAAAATAGAGTAGTCTACTTTTTTATCTTCATTAGTAAAAAAATAATAACCACCAAGTAAAATAATGGCTAAAAATAGCCACTTTAATATTCTATTAGAAAATATCTTTTGAAACCACTCTTTCATATTATTTATAAAGAAAAAATATAACTTATCTAAAAAACAGGGTAATTATATCATATAACCACCCTGTTAAACTAATACTCATCAATCTAGCCAAAAATTTTATTACCTTTGGTTTTTAGCCAAATTAAGTAAGCAATCTCTAACAAACCAAAGGAATTGATTACTAACAAAACAATAAACCAAACCAAAGATTTCTTTTGTGAGGCGTGCCACATTGCCGTCCCCTTCCAAAACAACGACCAAATTATAACCGGCAACATCCAGGGTGAATTAATAAATTCAATTAATTGATTATTCATAAATATAGATTTTTATTTAAATAAAATTACTTTTTACCCCAGCGCCAACCTGGCTTCTCCCCAAACAAATAAGAAACGATTACTAAAATTACCGTTAAAAT
>CAZAXS010000018.1:0-9838 GCA_964489205.1 uncultured Gammaproteobacteria bacterium | reverse complement strand
CAAAATTAAAAACAATGATTTTAAAATAAATAAAAAACCCACCGATTTATAGTCGGTAGGATTTTTAATAATTCAGATTGAATTACAAAATAGCGTCTTTTGCTACTTTGGAAACGCGGAACTTAATAACAGTTTTAGCTGGGATATTAATAGTTTCGCCGGTAGCTGGGTTGCGACCCTGACGAGCTTCGCGCTTCTTTTTAATCAATTTACCAACACCAGGAATAGTAAATTCACCATTTTTCTTAACTTCGCTGTAGGCCATAGTGGTCATAGCGTCTAATAAAGCAGTTGCCTGCTTTTTTGTTACCTCGGCCTTTTCTGCTAAGGTTTGCAAAATTTGGGACTTGGTCATCTTTGCCATAGTCGTATAAATGTTAATAATTAACAATGTAAGCAAAGGTAGTATAGCAAAAAAATAGCGATTTTACTAGGTTTTTCAATAGCTACTTGTGAATAATTATTTTATCGCCTGATAAACAGAAAAAGTGGCAAAGATCGAAAAAATCAAAAAAGCCAATAAAATAACAGCTTTTCGCCATAAAACTGGTTGCGAAAACTTTGGAATAAACTTGTGATTTATAATAAAAGTTAACAAAACATGAATAGCCATACAAACACCATTAATCATCCCAGCTAAAACTAATAAAAACTTCGGCTCTGTCTTTCCTAGGGCGAATAATAAAATACCAAACACCACTAAAGACCAAACAGTAAGATAATAGAAGTTAGATAAATTTGTAGTTTTATCCTTTTTTAGTATTGCCAAATTTTCAGCAATAATTCTTGAAATTGAATCAATAACACTCAATTGAGTTTGCGCTAACATAATAGCTACTATCAAAAGAAATACCTGACCGACGATCAACCAACTTTGTTGACCAATTACCCACCCCTGAGCAATAACAAATTGAATACCATGAGCAGCTAACTCATGATTGTAAACGGTTATATAAGATAAAAGCATGAGCATTAATATCATTACCCCGCCAATAAACCAAAACACAATTGAATGCTCCCAATTAATTAAGTGCCACCACTTTTTAAAATTTATTTTTTCTTCTTCAGACTGACCAATAATATTACCCGATAAATCTATTTTATTTTGTTCAGTTTTCTTTCTAAATAAACCCGCCATCTTTGGACTATAAAAACCCATACCATAACCTTTTTCACGGATATAAATAGACTGTGTTAGGTTAAGATTTCCACCAGCACCCGAATAAGCAAAAGCACTAAAAAGCGTTGTTAAAACAATTCCAGCTGGCAACCAATTATAACCATCGCCAACACCAACTAAACCCAACATTAATTGACTATAATCCGCTTGATTAGCAAAATACAGAACAACTGCAAAAACAACAAACACGCCCAAACCAATTACGAATTTAGTTAATTTTTCCATCAAAACATAAACTGTTTTTCCGATTGATAATATAACACCAATTATCACTAATAAAATCGAACCAACAATACCCGTACTCACCTCCAAGGAAAATAAATTTTTTATAACTAGAGCGCTTGAAGCGATAATACCCGGTAACCCAAAACCAATAAATGAAGAAGCTATAAACCAGATTGGAAGCCAGCGCCACAGCTTTGAAAAACCGTAAAATACACTCTCACCCGTCACTAAGGCATAGCGTTCAATTTCCATGTTTATAAAAAATTGTAACGTTAAACCAACGATTGCCACCCAGGCTATCCCTAGTCCATAGTTCGCTACCATATAGGGCCATAGGATTACCTCACCCGAACCTAAGCCCATAGCTAAAATTAAAAAACTTGGTCCCAATAAACTAAGCAAACGCGGTGGCGTTGGCATTTTTTTTACATCCATAATTTGATTGTCTATTTATTTAAAAATTTCAAAGCTAGTTGTGTGAAAAACAAACGGTTTTCTTTAGCTTGATTGTATTTATTTTTTAACATCTTGGCTTCGTTTGAATCAAACTTCGCCAAATCATCAATGAATTCGGTTACACTGTCAATCAGTTTATCATGAAACTCACTTTGACGTTTATTCCAATTATCAAGTTCTGTGTAGTCGAAATTTTGATCATACTCTTGAATAATTTTATTCATTAACATCACCGCCTCTAAAACATCTTCATAAGCCGATTTTAATCCCGGATAGGTTGTTATATAATCATCAAATAATTCGGGAGTTAATTCTTTAGTTTTGGTCTCAATTTTTTCTTTTATTTCGTAATTCATACAGCTTTAATTATACAATAAAAAATCGCCGTATTAAACGGCGATTTAAATAATTACTATTAGCCAACTAATCAACAAGTTTTCTTAAATCGTAAATCTTGCCTTCGGCGCGCCACTTGTTTAAAGTTCTAATCGCAGAAGCTGACAACTTAACTCTCATTGTTTCTCCTGTTGCAGGATTAACTAATCGTTTTGTTTGAATATTAGGCAATATTCTTTTCTTGGTTCTACGTTTTGAGTGACTAACATTATTGCCGGTCGTAGGACGTTTACCAGTAATTGAACAAACTCTAGACATAAATCTTAAATATTCTTTAAATATAACGTGGAAACAATAACACCTATTATAGAATAAGTCAACCTCTGATTGATAAGTCAATTCTTTGGTTGATAAGCCGTTCTTTTTATTTATTCTAAAAACTTTATTTTCCTTCCTTCTTTTTTTTAGTGGCTTTTTTAACTGGAGCTTTTTTTACTTTCTTTTCTGGAGCTTCTGTTAATAAAGCTAGACATTCTTCTGTAGTCAAATCCTCAATTTGTCTATCTTTTGGAATTTTTGCGTTTTTAACACCATCGGTAATATAGGGACCGTAGCGACCATTAAGAATTTTAACATTATTACCAAGCACCCTAATTTCTTTGGACGCTTTCACCGCCTCAGCTTCTTTTATAACTTCCAAAGCAGTTGCTAAATCTATCGTATAAGGATCATGATTTTTTATTGATACATAACTACTACCTATTTTTAAATACGGTCCAAAACGACCAACACCAACCACAATTGTTTCACCCGAGTCAGTTTTACCCAATTCTTTTGGTAAGCTTAAAACTTCAAGCGCTTGCTCTAAGGTAATCGTTTCCACTGACATACCTTTTTTTAATGAAGCAAAAGTTGGCTTTTCCTCATCGTCTTTTGTACCCTTTTGAACATAAGGTCCAAAACGACCAACACGTACCGAAATAGGTTTACCACTAACCGGATCAAGACCTAGTTCCCTGACCCCAGAAACCTCTTCTCGAGAAACGCTATCCATTTTTTGATCTAATAAACTGTTAAATGGTTTGTAAAAATTATCAATGATTTTGCGCCACTCTTTTTTACCATTTGCCACTTCATCAAACTGATCTTCTAAATCGGCAGTAAATTTGTAATCAATAATTTGTGGAAAATGTTCAACTAATAAATCAACTACCACAAAACCTATGTCAGTTGGTTTCAATTGACGCTGTTCTTTTATTATATAGTTTCTAGTCATTAAAGTTGAAATCGTTGGTGCGTAGGTTGAAGGCCGGCCAATACCATACTCTTCTAATGTTTTAATGATCGTAGCTTCGGAATATCTAGCCGGTGGTTGGGTAAAATGTTGTTCGGGAATAATTTCTTTTACCTCAACTACTTCATTTTCTTTAACTAATGGCAAAAACTTATCATCACTTGATTTTGGTAAACACTTCAAATAACCCTGATCAATAACCACCGAACCACTGGCTCGGGCTAAAAATCTATCATTACCCAAAATATCTATACTTGTTTGTTCCATTCTTGCTGGTGACATTTGCGAAGCTACAGCAAAACGCCAGATTAAATCGTACAATTTAAACTGTTTGTCATCTAAATGAGGTTTAACTATTTCTGGATACAAAAATACATCTGTTGGACGGATAGCTTCGTGCGCCTCTTGAGCTAATTTTGATTTAGCCGAATAACGTCTTGGTCCTTTGCTAAACTCTTTGCCAAATTTATCGGCAATTACTTGCTGAGCTGAGCTTAAAAATTGTTCCGACAAATTAACCGAATCGGTACGCATATATGTAATCAAACCAACCGAACCTTTACTTCCCAAATCTATACCCTCGTAAAGTTGTTGGGCCAAAACCATTGTTTGCTTAGCTGAAAAACCATACTGACGATTAGCCCGTTGTTGTAAAGTTGAAGTTGTTAACGGCGCTTGCGGATTGCGAGAAACTTCTTTTTTATCTATTTTTTCAACCCGCCAACTAGCGTCAGTCATCTCTTGTATTAAACTTTTTGCTTGTTGCTCATTACCAATTTCAAACTTATCTAACTTCTTTTTATCAACACCAACTAACTGAGCAATAAATTGACCTTGCTCTACTTTACAATCAAGCTGAATTGACCAATACTCTTGAGCCTGAAAAGCATTTATTTCTCTTTCTCGTTCAACAATTATCCTAAGTGCCACTGACTGAACGCGACCAGCTGATAAACCTTTAGCCACCTTCCGCCACAAAAAAGGTGATAACTTATAACCAACCAAACGATCAAGAACACGTCGAGCTTGTTGAGCGTCAACCAGACTTAAATCAATTTTTCTTGGGCTGTTTAAGGCCTTATCAATAGCGGTTTTAGTTATTTCGTGAAAAGTAATTCTTTCAGCATTTTCTGGATGATTAAAAATTTCATCTAAATGCCAAGCAATCGCCTCACCTTCACGGTCTTCATCAGTTGCGTAGTAAACTTTACCAGCCTTTGAAGCTAATTTTTTTAACTGCGCTACTCGTGTTTTTGCTTTTGTTGGAATAATGTAAGAAGGCGTATAATCACCTTCAACATCAACCCCTAGTTTACTTTTAGGCAAATCTCTTATATGTCCAAATGACGATTCAACAGTGTACTCACCAGCCAAAAAACGACTAATGGTTTTTGCCTTAGTTGGTGACTCAACAATAATTAGCGGTTTAACCGTCATAGTCCGAAAATTAATTAGTTATTAGACAAATAAACAAAACCCGCTCAAGCGTTTGTCTTAAGCGGAGATATTGTTATTTAATTTCTTTATAAACGGTGTGTTTACGGGCAATTGGATTATACTTCTTTATTTCCATGCGTTCTTTGTGAATCTTCTTGTTTTTACGGGTGTAACGGATATGACCACTACCAACACCATTATCATCGCCTTGCGATTGGAGTTTAACTAATGCTTCTTGTGACATATATTTATAAGTAACTGGCACAACATAACACAAGACATATGTTTTGGCAAGGGTTTAAACTTTATAAGTCTTTATGTTTAAAAATTTGACTATTTATTTATTTGCTTTATAAATAAATAATCAACGCACATATAAATTCACATTTTCTTGGAGGTAGTTATGATAATTATATTATTGCCAGTTTTAGGCATAATTTTAATAATACTGGGTGTATTTTGCTCATTATTATTAAACGTGGGTGTAGGCAAGTCCATGCTTACGGTTATCTATGACAGCGAAATTAGAGCCCAAAAAGCCGAAAGCTCTATTCATCGTGCCAGCAAAACCCTTTTATATACCGGGGTTATTATTTTGGTATTTGGAACTATTTTTTTGATATTTTAATAATCAGGCGACGCTAGAAGCGTCGCCTTATTCTTTTTATTAAACCACCTAACTCCAACGAGCAAAAATACCCGTCGGCAACAACCTATCCCCTTTCTCTTGACCAAGAGCCAGCTCGCCGTACTCAACCTGACCACCAAACTTATCTATCAAAGGTTTCAAAAGTTGACCGTAAGAAATTGAAGAATAGCCGGCTGCGTAACCACTAATTAAAAAGAATGACGGCTTATCAACTAACAAAGAAAAACATTTATCCAATAAAGGCATTAAATCGTCTTCGATTTTCCATACCTGCCCTTTTGGTCCGCGACCAAAAATTGGCGGATCCATTATTATAGCGTCATATTTATTACCTCGTTTTATTTCTCGATTAACAAAAGCAACCGCGTCATCAACCAACCAACGAATCGGACAATCAATCAAAGCAGAAACCTTAGCGTTTTCTTTAGCCCACTCAACTGCCGTTTTAGATGCATCAACATGACAAACACTAGCTCCCGCCTGAGCTGAAGCCAAGCTAGCTCCGCCAGTATAACCAAACAAATTTAACACGGAAATTTTTTTCTTTTTTGCCTTTATGACTGACCTTAACCAATTCCAGTTTTCTAGTTGCTCAGGAAAAAGACCAACGTGCTTAAAAGCCGATGGTTTAATTACAAAACTTAAGTCACCATAATTAATAACCCATTCATCGGGTAAGTTTTTATTCATCTTCCAACCACTATTTTCATCCCTGGAAAAATAACCATGAGCATCTTGCCAATAAAATTCATCCAGACTTTTTTCACCCAAAGCTTGGGGGTCTGGCCTAACCAAAACAACCTGACCAAACTTTTCCAGTTTATCGCCACCACCAAAATCCAACAAACTGTAGTCGTTTTTACCATTTACAATTTTTAACTGTGGAAAATTATTCATAAACAGATTATAAAGTAAAAAGACACCTCAAGCAATGAAGCGTCTTTTTATAATGGATAATTTAGAATATTATTGCGGTAACTGACAACCGGTTTTTTCAGCCAAGATTTTTAATTCAACTTCACCACTCAAACGACTACCATCGGCAAAAACCCAAGTTGGATAACCTGTAATACCCGCATCAGCACATTCTTTCACCTGAGTACGGCCATCAAAATGAGAGCACTCGACGTATGGTAAAATATTTTTTGAAGCACCAAAAAGTTCTTTTTGGTTTTGACAATGAGAGCACCAATAAGCGCCGTAAAACTTAGCTCCCCCATCTTTTATACATTGAGCAAAACCATCTAATTTACCTGGCTTAGCCGAATAAAAAACCAAGCTACCAATTAAACCTAAAATAAAAATGGTAACTGTAGCAATAATTATTCTGTTTCTTATTTCCTTTTTCATAGCCAAAACATTATAGCAGTAACTTTATTTTTAGACAAAAAAAGGGTTGCTTCGCAACCCTATAAAATTAATTTTCTGAAGAAATTTTCAATACTTCGCTACAATATTGATGAAGCGAACTTAAAACAATCGCCCGTTTGTCTTCCGCAATGAAACTGATATTTTTTTCGACTACAGGAAGAATTTCTTCGAGCGAAACTCTCTGACGAATATTGTTGTAATTGTAGTCAAACAAAGGTTTAAAGACCCCGCTAACCTCTCTTTTTACTCCTGACAAGCCGTTATTCAGCAAGTGGTATGCTAAACAATGTGCATGAATAAAATTATCAGAACTCCTGTTAAGATTCTTGCCGGGTCGCCCGGTGCAACAACTGCGTGACATATTTCACAGTAGTCATTAGCTTTCTTTGTCACTACAGACAATGGAGGCGGTATGAGAGTAGTTTTTTTCTTCATTTTTTCTCCGAAGATTTTGAATATTTTGAATATAATGTACTAGAATATCCTGAATACCAACAGGATTTTAGTATTTAAACAATTAGTACCAATAATGTCAATAGCGAATTTTATTTATAACGCCTTAAAAGGCAATTCCTGGTCTTTTCTTAGTTTTTCTTGATCTATTTCTAATAAATCATTAAGCAATGACTCTTCAATCCCTTGTTTTATTAAAATATTTTTTACGGATAAATTAATTTTCCAATTATTATCTTTGATCAATTTATAAATCGACCGACCCTCGTTTAAGGGCACGCTTAAACCGTTATTTATGTTATTCACTACAACATTTAACATAGAAAAATCAGCGCTCAAATTAACATACAAATTCAACTTATCACCACCTTGGTAATAATAAAATTCCTTACCGTTGTAGCCTGAAATAGAAATATTTAATGCTTTACAACGATTTTCAATTTCTTCTCTTATAGGACAATCTAATTTAGGTAAAGTATTTTCTCTAGCTTTTCCTCGCCAATCTCGCTCTAGTTTATTGAAATATTCTTGATGCGAATCTAACCAATACGATAATTGTTCTGGTTGATATTTATCGAAGTTATAGTTATATTTGCCAGCAACCGGAACCTCAACTGAAGTACCAGAACGATGATAATGTTTAGTTTCACAAGCCTGCTCAACACTAACAGGTAAACCAAAATAGTTTATTCCACCACGACCATCGGGCGTGGCATATTTATCAACCGGAAACTTTTGCTTCAATTCTTCAAACTCAGAATCAGTAAAAAGCATTTTCTCTTTAAAAACTTCCAAATCAGTGCCTGTTAATTTTTTACTCGCCTCCAATCTTTCGCTTAGCGATAGTTTGTCGAATGAATTTATTTTTGTATCATAATCAGCACACCAAGAAGCCATCTCGTAGGAGGTAACGTGATATGATGGATCTCTCATACCGTTAACAACTTCATTAACATAATTTTTTATTCTTTGACTTACATGATCAGGAAGGTTTTTAACAATTTGATTGAATTCTATTTTTTCACTTTGAAGTTTGTATTTAACCACAAATGAACTAGCTCCATTGGAATCATCTTTATGCATACCCCAGTCACTATCCCAAACATCATCACGGCGTACAAGTAACGGTTCAAATACTAAATTTCCGCTAATATAAGGCAAATTTACTGGGACTTTAACGCAGTCCATTTTTCTAAAACGTTTAACAAAACTTACCTCACCGGCCTTATCAACCGATGATCCTAGAAACTCTTTATCGGGTACAAGATCATTAAAATCACTTTCGGTAATTTTTAAATTTTCTTTTAAAGCTAATTGTTCAAAAAAATAATCATCATTACCGTGCAACTTTAAGGCTGATTGCGGGATTAAACAACGCCAATCACTATCCTCCTGCCAGTCACCACGGTTAAAAACTGTGTTAGTGTTTACGTCGTGCCAATCGTTATCAATTTTAACTTTATAACTTTTTTTATTCTTATCAACCACTTCTACCAAAACATTATTATTTAGATATTCTATCCAAGCCTGATCTGTTGCTCGTTGCAAGGCTTGATCAAACAGCTTACCAACTCTTTCCTTTTCTTTATATTTTACATCTTGTCTTCTCAATTCTTCCTCAATTATCAATCGATCAGCCTCGTTTAAATTTTGTACAAAATCATTATTTGTATTGACCAAAGGATATAAAGAATTTTCATTCACCAATTTAATTCCTTTATAAGTTGACTCCTTGACTATTGGTTTTTTTTCCAAATAAGATAAGCTCGCCTGCGACTTTCTCCATATCTCAGCCTTTTTTATGGGCTTAAAAATAAAAATTGAACCTTTGTCTTCAACACGACCAACAACTTCATCACCCGGGTGAATTAAATCCGTACATCCCCTATCAATTAAAGTTGGTTTAGAAAGATCGCGACTAACTAATTGATTGGGATCTTTTTTTGATTTAAAAAATTGAATTTGAAATAAATCATATTTAGTTTCTTCGTTAACAATCATATCTTCGAATTCAGCTGGCTTTATCACTTTTACAATAATCGCACCTTTACGAGGTTCGTTTTTATTTGTATCACGAATAACCTCCACAATATACGGACGACCTTCGACAACTTGTTCGTTAGCTTCATGATTATCTATTAAAACAATTTTTTTTAGATCGTTGGAATAAAAACCTTTGTCATTTTTTTTAAAAGTTATTGTTTTATAATTCAATAAAACCTCTTGTTTTTCATACTTTTTGCGACATAAGTCATAAAATTCCTCATCGCTTAATTTTTCATAAGGACTAGTTTCCTCTTGATTTTCTTGATTTACTTTTGATTCAAAATTTTCCATAACCAGCTTTATTATAACATAAAATAAAAACAAGCGTGGTAATAATACAACGCTTGTTTATTTATATATTCACCTACTTTAGTCTAAATGTAGATCTAAC